>DATFDN010000513.1:0-8393 GCA_035252035.1 Acetobacteraceae bacterium
AACGACGGGCATGTCTAGCGCGGGCGGCGCTGGCGGCGCCAGCGGCAGCACCGGCTCGGCTGCCGGCATGAGTGGAAGCGCGGCCGGCTCCGGAGCTGGCGCGGGAACCAGCGGCGGCGCAGCCAGCGGCGGCGCGGCGCGCTGATTCGCCGGTTCGGGTTCTCGACTCCTCCCGCCAACCCCCTCCCGCAAGGGAGGGGGCCTATAGCGTGACCTCCCTCCCTTGCGGGAGGGGTCCGGATTCAAAGCATCCGCTGCAAAATGATCTTCTGCACGTCCGACGTGCCCTCGTAGATCTGGCAAACCCGCACGTCCCGATAGATGCGCTCCACCGGATAGTCGGCGAGGAAGCCGTAGCCCCCCAGGGTCTGGATCGCGGCGGTGCAGATCGCCTCGGCGGCCTCGGAGGCGAACAGCTTCGCCATGGCCGCGGCCTCCAGCGCCGGCTTGCCCTCGGCCTTCAGAGTCGCGGCGTGCCTGGTCAACTGGCGCGCGGCCTCCAGCCTGGTCTTCGCCTCGACCAGCCGGAACCCCACGGCCTGGTGCTCGATGATCGGCTTGCCGAAGGCGCGGCGGTCGCGGGCGTACGTGATCGCGAACTCCAGCGCCGCCCGCGCCATGCCCACGCTCTGCGCGGCGATGCCGATGCGCCCGGACTCCAGCGTGGAGAGCGCGATGCGATACCCCTGGCCCTCCGCCCCGACAAGCTGATCGGCCGGCAGCTCCATGTCCTCGAAGGCCAGCGCGCAGGTGTCCGACGCCTTCTGCCCAAGCTTCTCCTCGACGCGGATCACCTGGTAGCCGGGTGTGTCCTTGGCGGCGACGAAGCAGGAGATGCCGCGTTTGCCGGCGTCGGGGTCGGTCACGGCGAACAGCACGATGCTGCCCGGCAGCGCGCCATTGCTGATGAATTGCTTGGCGCCATTGATGATCCAACGATCGCCTTTGCGCACCGCCCGCGTGCGCAAGGCGGAGGCGTCCGAGCCCGCCTGCGGCTCGGTCAGGCCGAACGAGCCGACATGCTGCCCCGTGGCAAGGGGACGCAGCCAGCGGTCCTTCTGCGCTGGCGTGCCGAACTGGTTCAGCACCTCGCAAGTCGGGGAGTTGTGGACCGAGACGAGGGTGGACACCGACCCGTCGCCCGCCGCCACCTCTTCCACCAACGCGGCATAGGTCACGGCGTCAAGCTCGGAGCCGTCCCATTCGGCCGGCGTCGTGGCGCCCAGGATGCCGAGCTCGCCCAGTTCGGCGATGATCTCCGGCTCGATCCGCCCCGCTTTCTCCCGCGCCGCCGCCCCAGGGGCCAGGCGCTCCTGGCCGAATTTGCGGCCCATGTCCAGAACGATCGGATCGACTGTTGTCATGGCGGTCAACTCGCGAAAGCTTCCGCAGGGAGCGTAGCCCTTGCGCAACCCAAGGCCAATCGGCCCCTCTCTCCTTGCGGGAGGGGGCGGGTCGAGTTCGGATCAGATTGCGGTGTGAACCAAATACTCGTTCGCTCCCGCCCGGCGCTGGACCGCCAGGGCGCCGCCGACCGCGGCGGCGATCGCGTCCAGGAGCAGGACGCCGAAGGCCATGAACGAGGCGGTCGAGGCCGTGCCCGCGCTGGACGCCGCGACGTTCTTGGCCGTGCTCACCGCCTGGTTCTTGACCGAGGCCGCCCGCGCCTGCAACTCGTCGAACCGCTTCGCCGCCGCGTCGTGGCTGATCTTCATCTACGCCGCCATGATCGCGATGATCCGCTCGCGCGCCGCCGCCGCGCCGGGACCGCCCGCGAGATACGTGGGAAGCGTCGCGGCGATGGCCTTCTGCGCGTCCTGCGGGCTCATGCTGGCGGGGTCGGGATCGGTCGGCTGCAAATAGGCCTGCACCTGGTTTTCCAGCGATTCCGGTGTCACGCCCGCGACCCGCGCCACTTGCGGCGCCGCCGCCTTCAGTCCGGAGCCCGCCGCCGCCAGCGTCGTCCCGACCGCGGAGAAGGCGCCGCCGAGCAACCCCCCCAGGGCCGTGGTGAGCAGCCAGAAGGCGAACAGCGTGGCGATGCTCCAAGTCACCAGGCCGTGCAGCACGCCATCGAAGCGGACCGTGACGCCGGCGAGCCGTGCGGCCACGTATCCGCCGATCGCGAGGGCGATGAGGTTGCTGACGAACCACCACACGCCGGCGCCGATGCCGATGCTGCTGGCGTCCGGCGTGTCGCCAGCGTTCGGACTGACGAGCCCGAGCCCGACGCCGACGCCAAGCGTGGTGAGCAGAATCTGGACGGCGATCGCGAGGATGACCCCGGCGAACAACGCCTGCCACGACACGCGCCGATGCACGTGCCGGGTCTCCTCCACGCGCGGCGCCGCGGCGACCGCCGTCCGGCGCTGCCCGGCGCCGTCGAACAGAGAGCTGGACATTGCCATGGTCCTCCCCTGGGCGCACGATTCTGTGCGCGGACGGGACTATCAATCAAATAGACGTTGGAAGTTCAAGAAGGGCACAACCCGGCGAGAGCATGGGGGACGATCGTGGCGGCTGAGGGGGGGATCACGACCCGGCGCATCCAAGCCAACGGTTTGACATTCGCCGTGGATGAGGCGGGAGGCGGGCCGGACGTGGCCTTGTGCCTGCACGGCTTTCCCGAGAGCCGGCGATCCTGGCGGCACCAATTGCCAGCCCTCGCGGATCTCGGCTGGCAGGCAGTCGCGCCCGACCTGCGGGGCTACGGCGAAAGCACCCGCCCGCGCGAGCGGAATGCCTACCGGATCGAGCATCTGGTCGCGGACGCGGCCGGCCTGTTCGATGCGCTCGGCGCGCGACGGCGCTTGCTCATCGGCCACGATTGGGGCGGGGCGATCGCCTGGGTTTTCGCGATGCGTCAGGCCCGGCCCCTCGACGGGCTGGTGATCATGAACGCCCCGCACCCGGATGTTTTCCGGCGCACCCTGCGGCGCTCCTGGGCGCAGCGGGCGCGGTCCTGGTACATGGCGTTCTTTCAGCTCCCTTGGCTGCCCGAGGCAGTGCTGACGGCGAACGGGGCGAAGGTGATCGAGCGGGCCTTCACCTCCATGGCGGTCAACAAGGATGCGTTCCCGCCGGAGATCCTGGAGCACTACCGGCGGAACGCCGCGGCCCCGGGCGCGATGACGGCCATGCTCAACTACTACCGCGCGAATGTCTCGGGGCTCACCCAACCAACGCAAACGCCCGCGCCGATTCAAACGCCGACCCTGATGATCTGGGGCGAGCGCGACACGGCGCTCGGGCTGGAGCTGACCGAGGGCTACGGGCCGTATGTCGCCGACCTTGAACTGCACCGCCTGCCCGACGCCTCGCATTGGGTCCAACAAGACGCCCCTAGCGCGGTGAATGCCCGCCTGGCAGCGTGGATGCAACAGAAGGGTATGGCAGCTTAGCCTCGGTGCCCAGCGATGAGCGAAATCCACCGCATCACCGTCGATCCAAACCAATGCGACGGCAGGCCATGCCTGCGCGGCCTGCGTATTCGCGTTAAGGATGTGCTTGATCTGCTTGCCGCCAAAGGGCTTGAGGCCGAGCACGTCCCTGATAAGCAGATGCAGGCCGCGTCTGATGCCAGCGGCCGTTGGTTCTGGCCCACCCCTCGTCATTCCCGCGAAAGCGGGAATCCCGGGGGCAACCGCACGGAACTTGGTGTGCCGGCCTGGATGCCCGCTTTCGCGGGCATGACGGCATGGGTCAAACTAATCCACCTTGTGAAAGGCGCCGGCAACCCACTAATCCGGCTCGACCGCGGACGCGTACTCCCGCCGCAGCTCCGCCGCCTGCTCCTCCTTCCATAGGAAACAATCCCCGATCGCCAACGCCTCGATGTCCGTCCCCATGAAGCACCGGAACGCACCCTCCGGCGTGCAAACAATCGGCTCCCCGCGCACATTGAAACTCGTGTTGACCAGCACCGGGCACCCGGTCAGCGCCTTGAAGCGGCAAAGCAGCGCGTGATAGCGCGGATTGGTCTCCTTATGGACCGTCTGCACCCGCGCCGAGTAATCCACGTGCGTCACGGCGGGGATCTCCGAACGCGCCACGTTCAGCTTCTCCAGGCCGGACAGCGAGTCCTCGACCAATGACATCCGCCGCTCCCGCGCCACATCGGCGACGAGCAGCATGTACGGACTGTCCTCTTCCAGCTCGAACCATGTTCCCATGTCCTCCCGCAACACCGAGGGCGCGAACGGGCGGAAGCTTTCGCGGAACTTGACCTTCAGGTTGAGCGTCCGCTGCATCTCCGGCCGCCGCGCATCGGCGAGGATCGAACGCGCCCCCAGCGCGCGCGGCCCGAACTCCATCCGGCCCTGGAACCAGCCAACCGCCATGCCGTCAGCCAGGGCGCGCGCCGTCCGGTCCAGAAGCGAGTCTCTGTCCAGCCGCTCGAATCGCGCGCCGGCGCGGCACAGGCGCCGCGCGATGTCGTCATCCTCGAACGCGGGTCCGAGATAACCCCCCGCCATGCCGTCGCGTCCCGAGCCGTCCACGCGGGCGCCGCCGAACTCAAGATGCCAGGCGGCCAGCGCGGCGCCGAGCGCCCCGCCCGCATCGCCCGCGGCGGGCTGAATCCAGACCCGCTCAAAACTTCCATCCCGCAGCAGCTTGCCATTGGCGACGCAATTCAGCGCGACCCCGCCCGCGAGGCAGAGGTTGCGCGCCCCGCTCTCCCGCGCCAGCGCCCGCGCGAGCCGCAGCACCACCTCCTCGGTCACGCGCTGGATGGAGGCGGCGAGGTCCATGTGGACCTGCGTCAAGGGCGCTTCCGGCGCACGTGGCGGAACGCCGAACAGGCGCGCGAAGCGCGCGTTGGTCATCCGCAAGCCCACGCAATAATCGAAATAGGCTTGGTTGAGACGAAAACTGCCGTCCGGCTTCACGTCGATCAGCCGATCCAGGATCAACCGCGCGAAGCGCGGCTCGCCATAGGGCGCCAATCCCATCAGCTTGTACTCGCCCGAGTTCACCCGGAATCCGGTGAAATAGGTGAACGCCGAGTAGAGCAGCCCGAGCGAGTGTGGGAACTGGATCTCTCTGTGGAGCGCCAGGGCATTGCCATGGCCTTCGCCCACGGAGGTGGTCGCCCACTCGCCCACCCCGTCCAGCGTCAGGATCGCGGCGTCCTTGAACGGCGAGGGGAAGAAAGCCGAGGCGGCGTGGCTCACATGATGCTCGGCGAAGAGCAGCCGGTTCTTCCAGTCAAACTCGGGCGCGGCGGCGCGCAGCTTTTCGCCGAGCAGTGCCTTCTGGAACAGCTTCTCCTTCAGCCAGAGCGGCATCGCCTTGCGAAAGGACCGAAAGCCGCGGGGCGCGTGCGCGAGATAGGTTTCCACCAGCCGCTCGAACTTGAGGAACGGCTTGTCGTAGAACGCCACGTAGTCGATGTCGTCCAGGCGCCATCCAGCGGTTGCCAGGCAAGCAGCGATGGCGTTGGCCGGATAGGCGCTATCATGCTTGCGCCGCGTGAACCGCTCCTCCTGCGCGGCGGCCAGGATACGGCCGTCCTCGACCAAGGCGGCCGCGCTGTCGTGGTAGAAGGCCGACAGGCCCAGGACGCGCATCGCGGCGTCAGAACAGCGTGTAGATCAGCGGCGCGATGGCCGAGCCCTGCGTCAGCGCCAGCAACCCGCCGAGCAGCGTGGACAGGACCAGCACCGGCACGAGCCAGAACTTCTTGCGCTGGAACAGAAAGCTGGCGAATTCCCTGGTGAAGCTGAGCATCGGTGCCTCAGAACTGTCGTCTCATGCCGGACTCCCCCGGCGGGCGCGCGATCCAATAGCTCGGCGCGGCGGGATCGAAGCGCCGCCGCAGCGGGTCTTTGCCGAAGGCCCGCATCAACAGCCCGATTGGCGTGATGACGCCATAGAACAACACCGCCATCACGATCGGGTTGGTCATCACATGCAGGCGATGCCCGATCCATCCCCAGGCGCGATTGCACGGTGCGAGGAGCCGGGGCGCCACCAGGCCGAGAACCACCAGCATGGCGGCGAGCGGAAGCAAGCCGAAACCGATCCCCCGTCCATGCCAGATCGCCACCGCGCCAAGCACCGCCAGGCCAGCGCCCAAAGTCAGGCCGAACGCGCGATCCGTCGGTCCCGGCGCCCGCTCCAACGTTCGCGGCGCCTCGTGCAATGACCCGCCGCCCACGCATTCCCCCTTGCTGACGCGAGCCGCCGATTATGCCCTCGCCGTGGCGCCCCACAAGCGGACGGTGCGCGCGCCTGGTGCCTTTTGACGGAGCGCGCCGCCATGCTATCCCGCCGCGCGGACCTCGCGGCGGCCGACAAGCTCATGTGGATTCGAAGCCTCACCCTCTACTCAAGGCTGGTGATCGGCGCCTGGCTCCTGCTGTTCCTCGGCGTGCTGCTGTTCAATCTGACGAACGATGCCGCCTGGTCCGCCAATTGGAGTTCCCTGGCGGCGCGGTTCCTGCTCCCGGCACTCGGGGCGGGCGCGTGCCTGTGTGGCCTGCGCCTGAAGCGCGACACCAGGCTGGTCATCGCCAACACGCTGCTCGCGGCAACGGCGGCGCTCTACATCGGCGAGTTCATGCTGGCCCGGCGCCTCGACGCGGCGCGGAGCGCCGGGACGCGACCCGACCCGCGTGACAAGCTCACCGTCATCCGCGATCTGCGCGCGCGCGGCCTCAGCGCCTATCCGGTGACGCGCGCGGCGAACCTGCTGGAAGCCGACGGCACGGGCCAAATGCGGCCGATCCTGTCGGCGAGGGGGCGTCCCTTCCTGCCGATGGCCAGCGTCCCGCGCGCCACCGTGGTCGGGTGCAACGAGCTTGGGCAATGGCTCACCTATGACACCGACCGGCATGGATTCAACAATCCCGACGACCAATGGGACGCGTCGAATCCGGCGATCGGGATGGTCGGGGATTCGTTCACGCACGGCGATTGCGTCCCGCCCGACCGCAACATGGCCGGCCTCCTGCGGCGGCGCTTCGGCGCGACTCTCAACCTGGGTGTCGGCGGCTTCGGTCCCTTGCTCGAATTGGCGGCGCTGAAGGAGTACCTGGAACCCGTGCGGCCGCACATCGTGCTCTGGGTGTTTTTCGAGGGCAACGACTTGACCTACGACCTGCCCCTCGAAGCGCGCGCTCCGATGCTGCGCGCCTACCTTGATGATCCGGCGTTCAGCCAGGATCTGATCCACAGGGATGGCGATGTCGCGCACGCGCTTCGGGACTATGTCGAGCGGAACATGCAGGCGGCCGTGGCGCGAATGGATCTGCCTTGGGTCCAGCTCCTCCGCTGGGTCTCTCTCGACCGGATGCGGGAGGCGATCGGGCTGGGCGCGTTGCAGATCGGCTACAACACCGGGGACACACAGGCGGAACTCGCCTTGTTCGCGCGCATCCTCGCGCAAGCGCGGCAGCGGGTCGAGGGCTGGGGCGGGAGGCTCTATCTGGTCTATGTCCCGGAATCGGATCGCTACCTGTCGCGCTTCGGGTCCAGCGCCATGCGCGAGGCGATCCACGACGGGGTGGCGCGCATCGCCCGGCAAGCGCGCATTCCGGTCATCGACATCGCCTCCGCCTTCGCGGCGCGGCCGGCGCCGGGCACGCTCTACGCCTTTCCGGGCGGACACTTCAACGAGGCGGGATACCGGCTCGCCGCCAGCGCAATCGCCACCGCGCTGGAGCGGAACGCGCCGGCGCCGTAGGCGTGCGCAGGCGGTCCAGCCGCAGCCGATGGCGGTCGTCGCTCAGCCGCCAGGCCGCCAAATAGGCCACTGCGACCGCGGCGATCCCGCTGCCCCCGCCCAGCAGGAACATCAGAAGGATTTGATACTTCACCGCCTCCAACGGGTCCATGCCAGCAAGGATCTGCCCTGTCATGATCCCTGGCAGCGTCACCAGTCCGGCGGCCGACATCTGGTTGACGATCGGCAGCAGCGCCCGGCGCACGGAGGCGCGCACCAGCGGGCGCATCGCCTGCCCATAGGTGGCGCCCAGCGCCAGCCGCGCCTCGATCGCGCCGCGCTCGCGCACCACGCCGCCAAGCAGCGAATCGAGCGCGAGGCTCGCTCCGTTCAGCACGTTGCCGAGCACGATCCCGGTCAGCGGCACGGCATAGCGCGGGTCGTACCAGGGTTGCGGACGAATCGCGGTGCTCAGCGCGAGCCCCGCCGTCAGCACGGTCGCGAAGGCGACCGCCGAGGCGCCCACCATGAGATTGCCGAGCCGGCTCAACCGCTGTTCCGGCCGGGCCGCCACCTCGCGCGCGGCCACGGCCGCCATGACCAGCAGCACGGCCAGCGTGACCCAGGGCGAGGCCAGGCGGAACACCGCCCGCAGCACGAAGCCGATGGCGACGAGCTGGAGCACCATGCGCGTGGCGGCCACCCCAAGCTGGCGATGCAGCCGCAG
>DATFDN010000514.1:0-3434 GCA_035252035.1 Acetobacteraceae bacterium
CGGGCGCGCGACCTAGGCGCGCGCCATGCCGCGCAGCGCCGCGCCGCGCCGCTGCGCGGCGTCCATCATAAACGACTGATCGGCGCCGCCCAGGGTGAAGCGGCAGCCCATGCGGATGTACCGCTCCATGATCTCCTCGACATAGATCCCGCCCATCCCGGCGTACTTGCCGCTCTCGCGGCAGGCGGCGATGACCCGCTCATAGGCGCGGACGACCCGGTCGTGGGTGAACGCGCCAGGAATGCCCATTTCGAAGCACAAATCGTTGGTGCCGATGAGCAGCACGTCGATTCCCGGCACGGCGGCGATCGCCGCCGCGTTCTCGATGGCGGTGGGCGTCTCCAGCATAACCACGGTCAGGTTCGCCGCGTTCATCGCCGCCGCCGCCTCGCCGATCGGCAGCCGGCGCAGCCCGTGGTGCGGCCCGATGCCGCCGATGGAGCGGTGGCCGGCAGGGGGGAACTTCAGCCGCCGCACCACCTCCCGCGCCTCCTCGGCCGTATCGACATGCGGGACGACGATGCCGAGCACGCCATTGTCCAGCAGGCGCGTGGCGATCGCGTACTCGCCGTTGGGCACCCGCGCGATCGGGGTGACGCCCGCGTCCAGCGCGGCGATCGCGATTTGCGCCGCCGCGTCGAGCCCGAGGGTGCCGTGCTCGCAATCGAGGAACAGCCAGTCATAGCCCGCCGCCTTCGCCGCGCCCGCGATCTCCACGCTGCGGACGAGCTTGACGGTGAAGCCGAGCGCGAGCTCCCCGGCGTCCAGCTTCTCGCGGGCGGGATTGCGCAGCACGGTCATGGCGTCCTCCTTCTACTCGGCCGCCTGGCGCGGCGCGTCCTTCGTCGCGAAGTAGCGGCTGCGCAGACCCTTTTGGTTCTCGTATATGGAGCCCTGCTTGCCGGCCGGGGGCAGTGGCAGGCGGACCGGCACCGGCGCGAGCCGGGGTTCGAGCGTGGGAGAGCCGGAGACCATCAGGGCGTCGAACGCCTCGATCCCGTCGGGGAAGCCGAGCAGCGGCCAGGCGTCCGCGGCGCGGAACTGGAACAGCAGCAGCCTCCGGTCCCGCGCCGAGGTGTTGGGCGCCGAGCCATGCACCGCGCGGACGTGGTGGACGGTGATCGCGCCCGCCCTGCCGGTGAGCGGGATCGCCGAGGCGTAGTCCACCTCGCGGCGGGTCGGGTCCATCGCGCCGCAGAACTTGCCGTCGGCATGGTGGTCGAACACAGGCCCGCGATGCGAGCCGGGCACGACCAGCAGCGGGCCATTCTCTTCTTCCATGTCGTCCATCATCACGCCGACCGCCGCCAAGTCGTCGTTGGTGTGCGGATAGAAGGCCCAGTCCTGATGCCATTCGACCGCCGCGCCGAAACCGGCTGACTTCATGTTCAGCTTGGCGGTGTCGAAACGAATGTCCGGTCCCCAGAGGTCGCGCAGCGCCGCGACGAGCCCTGGATGGCGGACCAGCTCGGCGAACGCCGCGTGGTGCAGGTGCGGGGCCTTGATGCGCCGCACGCGCGGCGCCTCGGGCGTGTGCGTGTCCTCAAGATCATAGATGTCATCGTGCGCGCTGACCCCGCGTGCCCGCTCCACGAACTCGTCCGTCACGCGGCGCAGCCGTGCCACCTCCTCCCCGCTCAGCACGTCGGGCACGACGATGGCGCCGATCTCGTTGTACGCATCGATTTGGGAGCGGGTGAGCATGACGCCTCCTGCGACGGAACGACCCGCGAGCCTATCACCCGGCGCCTATCGCGTGAAGCGGCGCGCGCCGGAGCGAGGGTGGGCCTAATACCAGCGGCCCTGGGCTCCCCCGCAGGGGGGCTCGCGGTGCGACTCCCCCGCCCCTTGGGGAAGGGGTTCCCACGGGTTAGGACTCCGGACCGCTGGTACAGGTCAGCGCAGTTCCTCGACACCGCGGATGATCCGGCTCACCATCCCATAGGCGATCGCCTCTTCGGCGCTCATCCAGTAGTTCCGGTCGGTGTCGCGCTCGACGCGTTCGAGCGGCTGGCCGGTCTCGCGGGCGATGATGGCGTTGATGCGCTCGCGCATCTTGATGATCTCGCGCGCCTCGATGTCGATGTCCGTCGCTGGGCCGCGCACCCCGCCCATCGGCTGGTGCAGCAGGAAGCGCGTGTTCGGCAGGCAGAAGCGCCGCTCCGGCGCGCCGGCGAGGAAGATGAGCGCGCCGGCGCTCGCCACCCAGCCGGTGCCGATGACGCGCACCGGGGCGAGGCCATCCACGAAGCGGATCATGTCGTGGATCGTGTCCCCGCTCTCCACGTGCCCGCCGGGCGAGTTGATGTAGACATCGATCGGATCGCCGGAGGCGCCGGAGAGTGCCAGCAGCCGTCCAGTCACGTCCCGCGCGACCCGATCGTTGATCGCGCCGAAGACGAGCACCTTGCGCTGCCTGAACAGCCGGTTCTCAAGCTCGTTGACGGGCGAGGCGAGGGTGCGGTTCTCGTCGGGCTCGCGCGGCTCGGGGCCGATCGGCTCCGGCACCTCCGGATCGTCGTCATCATTCCTCATGGCGAGGCGTGCGTGCGGGTCGGTCATGGGTGTCCTCGATTTTCGGTCCAGATCGGCGATCTCGGGCGAGAGATAGCACGATCCCGCCGCGCGGCGAGATGGTGCCTGCGCTCGGGCTCGCCAAGCGGCGCCACGCCACCCGCGGTGAAGACAAATTTAACTCCCAGGCCGGATGCTGCTCGCACGCCTCGGGCCGGAGGCGCCACCGTGCGGGAATCCCCTTGTGCGCCTCAGGACGTTCTTCTTTCTCAGCTTCGCGATCGCCTGCCTGCCCGCCGTCGGCTGGTCGGCCTGGGTCGCAGCTGCCGCATGGGCCGCTTGGACGAAGGCGGGGGCCGCCGTGCGGGCCGCCGAGGCCATGGGCGACGCCTTGCATGTGGTCGAGGCGCTCTCGATAGAGCGCGGCGCGCTTCAGGAGGCGGTGCTGTCCCCTGGGCGCGGTGTCGAGGATCTGGCCGCGATCAGGTTGCGCAACGATGCGCTGCTCGCGCGGACGGAGCGGAGCTTGCGCAGCGCCAGCCTGCCCGAGGAAGCAGTGATCGAAGCGCGCGCCATCCTGACCGCCGCGCGGCACCGGGTCGATGAAGAGACCGCGCGGCCGCTCGCCGAGCGCAACCCGGAGGTGGCGGCCGCCGTCGTGGCGCAGCTCTACAAGCGGTTGGACGCGGTGCAGGCGGCGGTGGCGCTCGCCGAGGGGCGCGCGGCGCAAGCCGATGCCTCGGTCGGGGCGCTGCTGGCGATCGCCAGCCTTGATGTCGATGTCCGCGACGCCGCCGGGCGGCGGAGCAGCCTGCTGAGCGGCTGGCTCGGCGGGCGCACGCTCGCACCCGCTGACATCGAGCAGGCGATGCAGCTCACCGGTCGCCTTATGGGATCCTGGGAGCGCTTGCAGCGCCAGG
>DATFDN010000515.1:0-8402 GCA_035252035.1 Acetobacteraceae bacterium
GTGGGCGGCATCGTTCAGCTCGGCGGCACGTTCCTCGGCAGCGCCCGATGCGCCGAGTTCCGCGAGGAGAGCGGCCGGTCCAAGGCGCTTCGCAACCTCGCCCAGCGGGGCGTCGATGGCGTGGTGGTGATTGGCGGCAACGGATCTCAGATGGGCTCGCACATGCTGAGCCAGCTCGGGGTCCACGTGGTCGGCGTCGCCTCCACCATCGACAACGACCTGTGCGGGACCGATATCACCATCGGCTGCGACACCGCCATCAACGTCACGCTCGGGGCAATCGACTCTCTGCGCACGACTGGTTCCTCGCACAACCGCGCTTTTCTGGTTGAAACCATGGGGCGGGACTGCGGCTACCTGGCGATGATGGCTGGCCTCGCGGGCGGCGCGGAGGTCATCTCAACGCCCGAGTTCGAGGTATCGGCAAGCGAGATCGCGCACCGGCTTCGCGCCGCCTTCGAGCGCGGCAAGACCCATGCGATCGTGGTGATCGCCGAAGGCGTCAAGGAGAATGCCGCCAAGATCATCACGTACGTCAACGCGGACAAGCAGAGGGCGGGTTTCGAGCTGCGCGCCACGACGCTCGGGCACGTCGTGCGTGGCGCCCCGCCCAGCGCCTTCGATCGCCTGCTGGCGACGAGGCTGGGCGTCAACGCCGTCAAGTCGCTGAGCAATGGCGAGACTGGCGTGTTGGTCGGCTGGCAGAAAAACGAGGTCACGCGGACGCCGCTCGCGGCGATTGTGGGCCGTACCAAGAAGCTGGATACGGAACTGCTTGAGCTTGCGCGCATCCTGGCGAAATGATCGCATTGTGTGATTTGCAGAGGGTCGGCGGTCGCCAGGGCTAAAATGGCGGTTGACGTGCCTTCGGGCCTTCCCGATGATGTTCGTTACGGCCTGAGGCAAATGCGCCGATCAGGGGGAGACCATCATGAGGCTCGCGAGGAGCACCGCTGTTGGCATTGCCGTGGCCGCGGGTTCCGGCCTTTTCGCCGCGCCGGCCCATGCCGACCGCGGCCGATGCGATCTGGACGCGCGCAAGGCGAGCGGGACATATGGCTTCGCGGCCCAGGGAGAGGCGATCGGAGCCAACCCGTTTGTCCCGGTGGGGCCGTTTTCCCAGGCCGGCACCGTGACCCTGGCCGCCACGGCGGAGGACGCCTCGACCATCACCGGAACCTGGAGCGTGAAGCTCGCCCAGAACGACAGTAGCGGCTACACGCCAAACGTGACGTTCGGCGGCACCTTTCAGGTCGATAGGGCGAGTTGCAGCGGCGACTTCTTCGTGGCGGAACCGGTGCAGATCGCGGAGCCAAGCTTTCGCGTGGTCTTTGTCGATGGTGGCGAGGAGGTCCGGACGATCGCCGCGATTCCGAAGCTGATCGTGAGCTACAGCACCGCGAAGAAGCTGTAGGCGGCGCCATGCCGCTCGCGATCAGTCTTACGGCGCGCTGAGCCGCGCGACTTGCTGGAGCAAGCGGACCAGCTCGGCCTGGCGGTGGGTTTCGGTCTTCTCGAAGATGCGACTCAGATGGGTGCGCACCGTATTCGGCGCGATCCCGAGCGCGCGCGCCGCCGCCTTGATCCCGTCGCCCCGCATGATGCGCCCGGCCACGGCGGCCTCCGCCGGGGTGAGGCCGAACAGCGCCCGCAGATGCTCCGGGGCGGGCGCGGTGTCCTGGTCGGGCGCGCTGAGCAGCACGAGGGCGGCGGGGTGGCGCGTGGCGTTCCAGGCCAGCCCGGCGCGCAGTGGGCTCACGGAGGCGAGCAGGAGGGCACCGGTCTCGGAGGCGAGCCGGAGCACGCCGCCGCCATTGAAGGTGGCGTCATGGCGCGGCATCGCCGCTTGCCAGATCAAGCGCCGCAGCGTCAGGGTCTGCTCCTGATTTGCCGCGCGGAGCCGCCGCGCACCCCCGTCCCACTCGATCCCGAGCCCGTCCGCCCTCGACAGCATGACTTGGGCGGCGCGGTTGGCGTGCGCCAGCCGCGCCTCGGCATCGACGATCAACGCGCCTCGGCTCATCCGGTCGAGCGCTTCCAGCGCGCTCTCCGGTCCGATCTTCTCGAACTCCCCTACCGCATCCTGGGTGAATAGGGTTGCCGATTGACTGTTCGACAGGCGGCTGATCCGCTCGACCGCACCGAGCCAGTCGTTCCCACTCACGCCCGCCGCGTGGGTGTCGTCAATGAGGCGGGACAACGCCTCCAGAGATAGGTCTGCCGGCGTCCGCATCCTCGTCCTCCTGAGCGGGCCGTCGGTCAGGTAGGCCCGCGGCGCGGCCTTTGCTGTGACGCACCTCACAGCGGCGGCCAGGCCGACCCGCCAAGCTCACCCCGCCGGATGCGAGCGCGGGGGTGGCGCCGCATCCGCTGGCGAACAGGGAGAGGCGCGGTGCGAAGCCTGGTTTCCACGCTGTCGCGGCGTGTTCCCGCGATCGGGGATGATCTGGCCATGATCCTCGGGGTCAGCCTGTCCGGGTTGCTGGTGACGGCCTGGATGGCCTCCATGGCTCCCGGATGGGTGGACGTGCTCGGTGCGTGGGCTCGGCTGTAAGGCCGGGGCACGTTGACGAACGCCCCGGCAACCTTGTAGTTAGCGAGACCGAGCCGGCGGTTCCCCACCAGGAATCGGCGGCATTTCCGCTTGAACACGCCCCGGCCAGCGCCGTGGCGAAGGAGTTGCGAGACGTGGCGCGTATCGCTGGCGTGAACATCCCCACCGCCAAGCGGGTCGTTATCGGCCTGCAATACATCTACGGCATTGGACCGGCCAAGGCGACAGAGATCTGCTCGCGCCTGACCATTCCGGACGATCGCCGCGTGAACCAGCTCTCCGACGAGGAGGTGCTGCGCATCCGCGAGCTGATCGACCGCGAGTATCGGGTCGAGGGCGATCTCCGGCGCGAGGTCGCGATGAACATCAAGAGGCTGATGGATCTCGGCTGCTATCGCGGCCTCCGGCACCGCCGGGGCTTGCCGGTGCGCGGCCAGCGCACCCACACCAACGCCCGCACCCGCAAGGGCAAGGCGGTGGCCATCGCCGGCAAGAAGAAGGTGACGAAGTAGCGGCCCATCCGCCCCCGGCTTCGGCCGGGGCGGCTTCATTGCGGCTTGATCCACGGAGCAGGACGACCCATATGGCGAGACCCGCCACTAGCGCGCGCCCTCGGCGCAAGGAGCGCAAGAACATCACCGCCGGCGTGGCGCACGTCGCCGCCACGTTCAACAACACGGTGATCACCATCACCGACGCCCAGGGCAACGCGATTGCCTGGTCGTCGGCCGGCAGCCAGGGCTTCAAGGGCAGCCGCAAGTCAACACCCTACGCCGCGCAGGTCGCCGCCGAGGACGCGGGGCGCAAGGCGCGCGAACACGGGATGGAAACGCTGGAGATCGAGGTGAACGGACCGGGCTCGGGGCGGGAGAGCGCGCTGCGCGCCCTCCAGGCCGTCGGGTTCGCGATCACCGCCATCCGGGACACGACGCCGGTTCCGCACAACGGCTGTCGTCCCCGCAAGCGCCGGCGCGTCTGAGCGCCGGCCCGCCCGTTGGCCGGGCAAGGTTTAGTCCGCCAGGCGGCCGCCTGGCGGTGCGAAAGGACGTGGTTGCATGAGGCAGAGCGCGGTCATCCAGAAGAATTGGCAGAGCCTGATCAAGCCCGAAAAGCTCGACGTTGATCCGGGCGCCGATCCCGCGCGGGTCGCGACCATCGTCGCCGAGCCGCTGGAGCGCGGCTTCGGCATGACGCTTGGGAACGCGATCCGGCGCATCCTGCTCTCATCCTTGCAGGGCGCGGCGGTGACGGCGGTGCAGATCGACGGCGTGCTGCACGAGTTCAGCTCGATCCCCGGCGTGCGCGAGGATGTCACCGACATCGTGCTGAACATCAAGCAGCTCGCGCTCCGGATGCACGGGGAGGGGCCGAAGCGCATGACCCTGACCGCCACCGGACCGGGCGAGGTGCGGGCCGGCCAGATCCAGGCGCCGCACGACATCGACATCATGAACCCCGAGCTGGTGCTCTGCACGCTCGATGACGGCGTCAAGCTCGGGATGGAGTTCACGGTCAACCTGGGCAAGGGCTACGTCCCCGCCGCCGCCAACCGTCCGGAGGACGCGCCAATCGGTCTGATCCCGGTCGATTCGATCTACTCGCCGGTGCGCCGCGTTTCCTACAAGGTCGAGCCGACCCGCGTCGGGCAGGTGACGGACTATGACAAGCTGCTGCTGACGGTGGAGACCAACGGCGCGGTGACGCCGGAGGATTCGGTCGCGCTCGCCGCCCGCATCCTGCAAGACCAGCTCCAGCTCTTCATCAATTTCGAGGAGCCCCAGCAGATCCGCGCCGAGGAGCCGCAGGACGACCTGCCGTTCAACCGCAACCTGCTGCGCAAGGTGGACGAGCTGGAGCTGTCGGTGCGCAGCGCCAATTGTTTGAAGAACGACAATATCGTCTATATCGGCGACTTGGTGCAGAAGTCCGAGCAGGAGATGCTGCGCACGCCGAACTTCGGCCGCAAGTCGCTGAACGAGATCAAGGAGGTGCTGACCTCCATGGGGCTGACGCTGGGCATGAGCGTGCCGGGCTGGCCGCCGGAGAACATCGAGGAACTGGCCAAGCGACTCGAAGAGCCATTCTGACGGAAGCGACAGGGGAACCGAACCATGCGCCACGGGGTGGCTGGGCGGAAGCTCGGCGTCACATCCTCCCACCGCCTCGCCATGTTCCGCAACATGGCCTGCGCGTTGCTCAAGCACGAGCAGATCACCACTACCCTGCCCAAGGCCAAGGAGCTGCGGCCGGTGGCGGAGAAGCTCATCACGCTGGGCAAGCGCGGCGGCCTGCACGCGCGCCGGGTGCTGTACGCCGAGCTGCGCGACGATCGGATCGTCAACAAGCTGCTTGGCCCGCTGGCGGAACGCTATCGCGATCGTCCGGGCGGCTACACGCGCGTCCTCAAGGCTGGGGTGCGCTATGGCGACGCTGCCAGCATGGCGGTGATCGAGCTGGTCGATCGCGACAGGGCCGCCAAGGGGCAAGACAGCGGGCCGCGGCCGGAGGCGGCTGAGGAAGAGGGCACGGACGCCGCGGCGTAGTTCTCCGAGAAGATCGTATGCCTGCCTTCCGCACACCTCTCCCGCCTCGCGGGAGAGGTCGATCTGGTCGCCATGGGGCCGCTTACATACCAAAAAAGTGAACTGTTCGGACTAAGCCTCTGCTTATCATGGCGGTCCGGTACCGTGATTTTGGCAACGACACGCTGGCGTCCACTGTTCCAGGTGCGGTGGGGTCGGCGGAAAATCCATGGAAACGCCTAGCGCGTTAAAGCGCCGCTCTCCGGTTCCAACGCGCTGTTGATGCAACCCCGTCTCGCGCCCGGCGGTTCGGCCAGTGTGCCGCGCCGCCAAGTGCGTGGGCAGGGGGAGAACAGTGTTATGTTCTTGCACAAATCCGTCCTCATCACGGATGTCAACGTAAAGAACCCGGACCCGGTGCTCGGCGAGAAGCTGCTGGAGCAATTCGGCGGCGCGACGGGCGAGCTGACCGCGGCGCTCACTTACTGGACGCAATCGTTTCACACGACGATTCCAGGCATCCGCGACATGCTCCAGGATATCGGCACCGAGGAATTTTCCCATCTCGAAGTTATTGCCATGCTGATCGAGCAGCACACCACGCGGGCGCCGGCGAACACCCGCGACGCCGCTTACAACAGCACGCTGTTCGCGCTGCGCGGGCCGGGGCCGCACCTTGTCGATGCCAAGGGCACGTTCTGGGACGGGCGATACGTTAACGAGGGCGGCCATGTTGTACGCGACCTGCGCGCCGACGTGGCGGCCGAGGCGGGCGCGCTCAACACCTACGAGGCGCTGCTCAAGATCACCGACGACGAGGGCACCCGGAAGGCGCTCAACGTGCTGGCCACGCGCGAGGTGTCGCACCAGCAGATGTTCATGGAGGCGCTCGCTTCGCTGAACGCGATCACTGAGCCGCTGTTCGGCGACCTCAAGCCCGATTCGACGGTCAACCTGTATTTCAACCTTTCGTCCGGTCCCGGCGCCGATCTGCGCGGGCCATGGAACAGCGAGCCCGCGTTCCAGTACGTCGCCGATCCGCTGCAACACCTGACGCAGGCGAAGGGCGGCAACACCGCGGAATCGAACGAGATGCTGGCGAGCGAGCAGCTTGCGAACGCGCCGCAGTCCACGCAATCGACGTTCGGGCCAGGACCGCGGCGCGGCGGGCTCAATCCGGGATTGATGGGAAAGGAGACGGGGCAGGGGGAGACGATCCACTCGTCCAACGGTGGCGGCTCCGGGCAACGCTGAGGCGGAGGAGCGACGATGGGTGGCTCCTTGCACCGCCGGACCGTGTTGCAGTCCGGCGCGTTCGCCGCCGGGGCGTTCGCGTTCGGCGGCGCCCTGTGGGACGGCTCGGCGTCAGCCGCGCCGGCCGCGCCCGAATCGGTCCCGCCGATCACGGGACGGCTGATTGCCTGGCTGGTCATCGATGTGGAGCGCGAGACATCGCTGCGCCTGGCCGAACTCGACGCGGCGCGTCCGGCGCGCGAGATCGCCTCGATCACGCTGCCTGCGCCGTCGGTCATGGCGGCCAGCGCCGAGGCCAATGCGTGGGCAGTCGCGGCGGTGGCGCAGTCCTGGCGCGTTCCGCCGTCTGAGTGCGCCATTGGCCATGGCTGCATCGTTCACCGGGCGAGCGGGCGGGCGGTCCCGTACGCCGTTTGGATCGATTTCGCCTGAACTCTCGGCGGAACGGCGGTCATGCCCCGGCGAGCGAACCGAGGCATGATCGCGGGCCTTGCGCGCACCTCGGCGCGTGCCCGATTCTAGGCGGGTGCCAAGAAAAGCCCTGAGCAGCTCCGACGATCTTTTCGGCCCCGCGCCGGCGCCCGACGCCGCGCCGGGGCCGCGCCCGCTGGCCGACCGGCTGCGTCCGCGATCCCTTGCCGATGTGGTGGGGCAGGATCAACTCCTTGGCCCGGACGGGGCGCTGACCCGGATGCTCGCGCGCGGCTCGCTCGCCTCGTTGGTCCTGTGGGGGCCGCCCGGCACTGGCAAGACCACGATCGCCCGCCTGCTCGCCGCGCGAGCCAAGCTCGCCTTTGTCCAGCTCTCCGCCGTGTTCTCGGGTGTCGCCGACTTGAAGCGCGCCTTCGAGGAGGCCGGGAGGCGCCGCGTGGCGGGGCAGGGCACGCTGCTGTTCATCGACGAGATCCATCGCTTCAACCGCGCCCAGCAGGACGGATTCTTGCCAGTCGTGGAGGACGGGACCGTGATCCTGGTCGGGGCCACGACCGAGAACCCGTCCTTCGCGCTCAACGGCGCCTTGCTGTCGCGCTGCCAAGTGATGGTGCTGCGCCGCTTGGATGACGCGGCGCTGCAAGCGCTGCTGGCCCGCGCCGAGGCTGCCCTGGGACGCGCCTTGCCCCTGACGCCGGAAGGGAACGCGGCGCTGCGCGCCATGTCCGATGGCGATGGCCGCTACCTCCTGAACCTGGCCGAGCAACTCGCCGCGCTGCCCCCGGACACGGCCCCGCTGGAGCCGGCCGGCCTCGCCGCCCTGCTGGCGAGACGCGCGGCGCTCTACGACCGGGACCGGGAGGAGCACTACCACCTCATTTCCGCCCTGCACAAATCGCTGCGCGGCTCGGATCCGGACGCGGCACTCTATTGGCTCGCGCGGATGCTGGAGGGCGGCGAAGACCCCCGCTACATCGCCCGGCGCCTGGTGCGCTTCGCCGTCGAGGACGTTGGCCTCGCCGATCCCGCCGCGCTGGGCCAAGCGCTGTCGGCATGGGACGCCTATGAGCGGCTGGGCAGCCCAGAGGGCGAGCTGGCCATCGCGCAGGCGGTCCTCTATCTCGGCACCGCCCCCAAGTCGAACGCCGCCTATGTCGCGCTGAGCGCGGCGCGCAAGGCCGCGCGCGAGACGGGCAGCCTCAATCCGCCCGCGCACATCCTGAACGCCCCGACGCGGCTGATGAGGGAACTCGGCTATGGGCGCGGCTATGCCTATGACCACGAGGCGGGGGACGCCTTCTCCGGCCAGAACTACTTTCCCGACGGGATGGAGCGGCAGGCCCTCTACCGCCCGCGCGAGCGCGGCTTTGAGCGCGAGCTGGCTAGGCGGCTGGAGCACTGGGCGAAGCTGCGCGCCGAGCGCGGCGGCGCTTGATCCCGCCCTCGCCATGGGCTAATGCCTGCCGCGCCGACGCGGCCGCTGCCCAGGTAGCTCAGTTGGTAGAGCATGCGACTGAAAATCGCAGTGTCGGTGGTTCGATTCCGCCCCTGGGCACCATCCTTCGTCCCGTTCGTCTAGAGGCCTAGGACACCAGCCTTTCACGTTGGTAACACGGGTTCGAATCCCGTACGGGACGCCA
>DATFDN010000516.1:0-2654 GCA_035252035.1 Acetobacteraceae bacterium
CCTCCGGCAGCCTTCGACGCGCCAGGACGAGATCCCCGGCGGCGAGCGGGGCCGCGTCGCGCGGCCCGAGCATGGTGAGGTCGATCCAGAACGCCGCACGCTCGCAGAGTGGAGCCGGCGGCCGCTCGTCGAGGGCGATCCCTTCGTCGAGCGCGATCAGGCCGAACCGCGCGGGATGGCGCAACGCGAGACCGTCGCGCTCGACGGCGACGCCGCTCGCGTCGATCGCCTGGCAGATCCGGGCTGCGGTTTCGGGCGGGACGCGTTCGGCCGTGGCGAGCACGGCAAGCCCGCCATCGATCGCGGCGAGCGCGCCCCGCTCGACACGCGGGCGGCCAGCGGCGAGGGTCGCGGCGAGGTCAAGTCCGCCAAGCAGGCGGTCATCGCTGATCGCGGCTGGAACCCGCCGCACCGGCACCGAGGGCGGCAAAAGCGCGCGGAGCTGCGCCAGCCAAATGTCCCGGACCGGACCGCAGGGAGCGCGCAGCACGACCCCCATCCCCACCGGGTCGAGCGCAACCATCCGGAGCACGAGGCAGGCGTCGGCCCATGCGCCGGGATGCCCGGTCACGGGCGGAGGCGGGTCAGAGGGGCAGCAGCTCAGCGACGGCACGATCGACTCGGGCGGTTGCAACCGTCTCGTCCAGCGGGTCGCGGCGCAGCCGGTGGCGCAGCGCCATCGGCGCCACCCGGCGCAGATGGGCTTCGGTGACAATCTCCGCCATCTCCAGGGCGGCCAGGGCACGCGCCGCGCGCATCAGCGTGAGCTCGCCCCGCAAACCGTCCGTTCCGAGCGCGATGCACAGCGCCGCCGCGCGCTCGACGACAGGCTCCGGCACTTCGGTCCCGGCAAGCCGCGCCCGTGCGGATACAATGCGCGCGCGCAGCGTCGTCTGCTCGCCATTCCAGGATCGCACGAAGCCGGCTGGATCACGCTCGAACCGGTCGCGCCGGCGCACCACTTCAACCCGCTCGGCCAGCACGCTGGGCGTCCGCACCTCCACCGACAGCGCGAAGCGGTCGAGCAGTTGCGGCCGTAAATCGCCTTCCTCCGGGTTGCCGGTGCCGACCAGCACGAAACGCGCGGGATGCCGGACACTCAGACCCTCCCGCTCCACCACGTTCTCGCCCGACGCGGCCACGTTCAGGAGCAGATCCACCAGGTGGTCCTCCAGGAGGTTCACCTCGTCGATGTAGAGGAAACCGCGATTGGCGCGCGCCAGCAGTCCAGGCTCGAAGGCGCGGATTCCGTGCGCGAGCGCGCGTTCAAGGTCGAGCGCGCCCGTGACGCGATCTTCCGTCGCCCCCAACGGCAGATCGACCACCGAGACATCCGCGCACACCGTCCGGCAGAGTCCCCGCGCCATGCGCGAGCGGCACTCCGCGCAGAGCGACGCCGGGTCCGCCGGATCGCAGCGATAGGCGCAGCCCTCGACCATCTGGACCGGCGGCAGCAAGGCGGCGAGCGCGCGGATAGTCGTGGACTTGCCGGTGCCGCGGTCGCCGAACGCGAGCAAGCCGCCAATCAAGGGATCGACGGCAAGGATCAGGAGCGCCTCCTTCATCTCGTCCTGACCGACGATGGCGGAGAAGGGAAACGGCACGCCCATCGCTTGCTTGCCCCTTCAGGCGGTGAATGGCGCGTTCAGCCGGACGATCGCCCGGTTCAGGAACCCGGCGAAGCCGACCCAGGCGAGATAGGGCAGCAGCAGCAGGCTCGCGGCCCGCGAGATCGGATAGAGCGCAACGACAAGCGCCAGGATCGACAGCCACAACGGGACGACCTCGGCCAAGGCCCAGTCCGGCCGGCGCAGGGTGAAGAACAGCACGCTCCACAGAATGTTCAGCGCCCCATTCCCGGCGAACAGCCCGATCACGGTCCTCCGTTCGGCGGGCGTCTCGGCGCGGCGCCAGGCGAGAGTCCCGGACGCCGCGATCGTGCCGAAGATTCCGGTCCAGACCGGGCCGAACAGCCGATCGGACGGCTTCCATGACGGTTTGCGCAGCTTTTCGTACCACGGTCCAAGCCGGGTCGCGACCGCGCCGGCCAGCGCCACGCCAGCGGAAGCCGCGACAGAGACCACCGGCGCGGCCCAGTCCAACAGAAATTGCCTCAGGCGTACTCTCATGCGCGTGCGAGTCCTGTGAGGTGGGCGAGGTTCTTGAAGAAAATACGCGCGTGCGCCGCGGGTTCCGCACGCACCAGCGCCTTGTTCATGTAGGCGTCCCAGGTCAGGCGCTGCACGTCGCGGTCACGGCAGATGGTGACGAAACGTTCGCGGCGGCGATCGTTCGCGTACCAATAGCGCTGCATCAAGCCGAGAATCCAGAAGACTTGGCCATGCGCCTTCATGAAACGGCTGCGCGCCGAACGGAGGGCGCGCGGATCGCCGGTGGCGCAGAACTCGCCGACCGCCTCGGCGGCCAGGCGCCCTCCCGCCATGGCATAGTAGATCCCTTCGCCCGAAGCCGGCGCGACCACGCCGGCGGCATCGCCCGCCAGGACCACGCCGCGCCCATCATCCCATCGCGTCAGCGGGCGCAGGGGGATCGGCGCACCCTCGCGCCGTATGGTCGCGGTGTCCGCGAAGCCCGATTCGCGCCGCAGGGCCGTGACGGCCTCCCGCAGCGCGAACCCCTTCCGCGCCGTTCCC
>DATFDN010000517.1:0-6888 GCA_035252035.1 Acetobacteraceae bacterium
GCGGCCACCACCCTCCTTGCGCTGATGCCCGAACTGGGAGCCCGCTCGCCCAAGGCCATCGCGGCCCTGGCCGGCCTCGCCCCGTTCAACAACGACAGCGGCAAGCGCCAGGGCCAGCGCGCGATCGGCGGCGGACGCGCCCGCGTCCGATCCGCCCCCTACATGGCCGCGCTGGGCGCGGCGCGCTCCAAAACCCGGCTCGGCGCCTTCTTCCGCAGCCTGCGCGACCAGGGCAAGCCACCCAAACTGGCCCTGATCGCGCTGGCGCGCAAAATCCTGGTCGTCGCCAACGCCGTCCTGCGCGACAAAACAAGCTTCGCACAGCCATGAAAACACAGTTGCCCGCTTGCGCGGGAATGACGGGGGGCGGGCCTCGGGCGAGCCAAAGCGACTTTCGCAGCGCAATCCTTTCGCGGGAATGACGGCGTAAGGGTCGAAGTCCATGCCGGGTAGAAGATTTCTCATCGGGTTCCGAAGTGATTCGGCGATGGCTGACCGTGCAGGCGCCGCGCAGACCCCGGTCATTCGCTCCCGCGTGGCAGCGCCCGCAGGGGCAGCCGCGCCGTGTCCTTCAGCCGTTCGAGCACAATGGACGAGCGCACGCGCGCGACGCTTTCATGCCGCAGCAGGACATCGTTCACGAGCGCCGAGAGATCCTTCAGGTCCGGCACCACGGCCTTGAGCAGGTAGTCGGCGTCGCCGCTCATCGCGTACGCCTCCTGAATCTCGTCCACGCGGCCGACCAGCAGGCGGAAGTTCTTGGCGTTGTCGTCGCTGTGCGTGGCGAGCGTCACCTGGATGAAGACCAGCAACCGGAACCCCAACGCCTCGGCCGCGAGCTCGGCCCGGTAGCCCCGGATCAGGCCCGCGGCCTCCAGGGCCGCGCGGCGGCGCGAGCACTGGGAGGGCGACAGCCCAATGCGCTCGCCGACCTCCTGGTTCGTGAGCCTGCCGTTCTCCTGCAATGCCGCGAGCAGGCGGAGGTCGAAACCGTCGAGGGTAGCCGCTCCGTGCATGAATCACCGCCTAGATGCACGATCCGTGGGAAAATACGCGGAGGAGGCTGCATTTTGCACGCACTTTGCGCGGGTTCGGGACTACGCCTCCTGTCAACGACGGAGGAGAGTTCAGATGGGTCCATTCCCGCACGACGCGCCGGCAGCTCAGATCACGCCGCACAATCCCATGGGCACCGACGGGTTCGCGTTCGTCGAGTACGCCCACCCGGAGCCGGAGAAGCTGCACGCGCTGTTTCGCCTGATGGGCTTCACGCCCGTTGCGAGGCACCGGACGAAGGCGATCACGGTCTATCGCCAGGGCGACGTCGATTACCTGGTCAACGAGGAACCCGGCACCCACGCCACGAACTTCGCCGCCGCACACGGCCCCTGCGCGTCGTCCATGGGCTTCCGCGTGGTCGATGCCGAGTACGCCTATCGCCGCGCGCTGGAACTCGGCGCCGAGCCCGCCGATCCGGCCGAGGGGAGCCCGACACTTGGCGTCCCGGCCCTCAAGGGCATCGGCGGCAGCCTGCTCTATCTCGTCGATCGCTACGGCGCGAAAGGGTCCGTCTATGACGACGATTTCGCGTGGACCGGGGAGCGCGATCCAAAGCCGGACGGCAGCGGCCTGTTCTACATCGACCACCTGACGCACAACGTGGGCCGCGGCCGGATGGATTTCTGGGCCGGGTTCTACGAGCGCCTCTTCAACTTCCGGGAGATCCGCTACTTCGACATCAAGGGCGAGTACACCGGCCTGTTCTCCCGCGCGCTCACCAGCCCCGACGGCAAGATCCGCATCCCGATCAACGAATCGGCCGACGAGAACAGCCAGATCGAGGAGTACCTGCGGGCCTACAAGGGCGAGGGCATCCAGCACATCGCCTGCGGGTGCCGCGACATCTACGCCACGATCGAGGGCCTGCGCGCGGCCGGGCTCGCCTTCATGCCCGCCCCGCCCGCCACCTACTACGAGCGCGTGGACCAGCGCGTGCCCGGCCACGGCGAGGATATCGCCCGGCTGCAACGCAACGGCATCCTGATCGACGGCGAGGGCGCGGTCGCGCTTGGCGAGAAGCAGGGGCGCATGACCAAGGTGCTGCTGCAAATCTTCTCGGCCACCGTGGTCGGCCCGATCTTCTTCGAATTCATCCAGCGCAAGGGCGACGAGGGCTTCGGCGAGGGCAATTTCCGCGCGCTCTTCGTCTCCATTGAGGAAGACCAGCTCCGCCGGGGCGTGCTGCGCGCCAGCGCGGCGTAGCGGCGTCCCCTACCCCATCCCTCCCCCAACCCCTCCCGCACGGGGAGGGGGATTCATCGCGCGCCTCCCCCTCCCCGTGCGGGAGGGGGGCGTGGGGAGGGGTCAAGCGACACCGGAGGAAACCATGCCAAGCGACTTGACCATTCCCATGAACCAATCGCCGCCCGTCGCCGACCTCGCTCGTCAGGCGGCGGCGTCCGACGCCGAGCGGCGCGGCTTTGCCCGCGGTCTCGCCAACCGCCACATCCAGCTTATCGCCCTCGGCGGGTCCATCGGCGTCGGGCTGTTCCTCGGCTCGGCGCAGGCGATCCACCGCGCCGGTCCTGGCCTGCTGCTGGCCTACGCCCTCGGCGGGCTCGCCGTCTTCCTCGTGGCCCGCGCCCTTGGCGAGCTGCTGCTGTACCGGCCCGTCGCGGGCTCCTTCGCCACCTACGCCGAGGAGTTCATCGGCCCCTGGGCCGGTTTCGTCACGGGTTGGTCCTTCTGGTTCCTCTGGGTGGTGGTCGGCATCGCGGAGATCACCGCCGTCGGCATCTACGTCCAGTATTGGTTTCCCCAAGTGCCGCAATGGCTCCCGGCGCTGGCCACGCTCGGCCTCTTGTCGGTGGTCAACCTGCTCGCCGTGCGGTTCTTCGGCGAGTTCGAGTTCTGGTTCGCGCTCATCAAGGTTGTCACGGTCGTCGCGCTGATCCTCTTTGGCGTGGCGGCGCTGCTGTTCGGCCTGGGCGGGGAGATCGGGCGGATGGCCAGCGTCTCCAACCTGTGGACGCACGGCGGCTTTTTCCCGCACGGCCCGCTCGGGGTGATCCTGGCGTTGCCCATCGCCACCTTCGCCTTCGGCGGCATCGAGCTGATCGGCGTGACCGCGGGCGAGGCGCGCGACCCGGCCCGCACCCTGCCGCGCGCCATCAACGGCGTGGTCTGGCGCATCCTGATCTTCTACATCGGCGCGATGGCGGTGATCATGTCGCTCGTCGCCTGGGACCAGCTACAGGTCAAGGCCAGCCCCTTCGTCCTGGTGTTCGACCACTTCGGCATCCCGTCCGCCGCCGCCATCGTCAACTTCGTCGTGATCACCGCCGCCGCGTCCGCCTGCAACAGCGGCATCTTCAGCACCGGGCGGATGCTCCACACCCTCGCCCACTCCGGCCAGGCGCCGCGCGCCTTCGGCCAGGTCAGCCGCCAGCACGTGCCGGCCAAGGCCATCGCGGCATCGGCGGCGCTCATGCTCACCGGCGTGCTGCTCAACTACCTCGCCCCGCAGCAGGTCTTCGTTTACGTCATCAGCGTCGTGCTGGCGATCCAGCTCTGGACGTGGAGCACGATCATCGTGGCCCATCTCGGCTACCGCCGGGCCGTCCGGCAGGGCCGGGTGAAGGCGAGCGCCTATCGGATGCCCGGCGCGCCGTACGCGAACTATCTCATCTTGGCCTTCTTCGCGCTCGTCGCCGTGCTGCTCGCTTTCGACGCGGAGACCCGCATCGCCCTCTACGTCGCCCCCGCCTGGTTCGCGATCCTCGCCGCCGGCTACGCGCTGACGAAGCGGCGCCGCGCCGTGCGGGCGGCGTCCCTGGCCTGAACCCGATCCTCACCCGAGATCAAGGAGACACAACCATGCTCGACACCACGCTTCGCATGAACGACGTCGCTGGCCAGCAAGCGGCGACGCTGCGCGACCTGCTCGCCACCTTCGAGCGCAAGGCGCCGGAGATCGTCTTCGAATGGACGGACTCCGAAACCGGCGCGAAGGGCTGGGCGGTCATCAACTCGCTGCGCGGCGGCGCGGCGGGCGGCGGCACCAGGATGCGCGCCGGGCTGGACCGGCGCGAGGTGGAGTCCCTCGCCAAGACCATGGAGGTGAAGTTCACCGTCTCCGGGCCGCCGATCGGCGGCGCCAAGTCGGGCATCGACTTCGATCCGGCCGATCCGCGGCGCGATGAGGTGCTGCGACGGTGGTTCCGCGCGGTCGCGCCACTGCTGAAGACCTACTACGGCACCGGCGGCGACCTGAACGTGGACGAGCTGCACGACGTGATCCCGCTCACCGAGCGCCATGGGCTCTGGCATCCGCAGGAAGGAGTCGTCTCAGGCCATTTCCGGCCGAGCGCGAGCGAGCTGATCCAGAAGGTGGGGCAGCTTCGTCTCGGCGTCGCCAAGCCTGTCGAGGACGCGCGCTTCACACCCGCCCCCAGCCGCAAGTACACGATCGCGGATCTCATCACCGGCTGGGGTGTCGCGGAGGCCGTGCGGCACACCTACGACCTTTATGGCGGCCCGCTCGCCGGCAAGCGCGTCGTGGTGCAGGGCTGGGGCAATGTCGGTTCCGCGGCGGCCTACTACCTGACCCAGGCGGGCGCCCGGATCGTTGGCATCATCGACCGCGCGGGCGGGCTGCTCGCGCCAGGCGGGCTTGGCGCCGAGGAGGCCAGGCGCCTGTTCCTGGACAAGGACGGGAACCGTCTGAGCGCGACCGGCCTGATCCCGTTCGTGGAGGCGAACGAGACGGTTTGGGACATCGGCGCCGATGTCTTCCTGCCCTGCGCGGCCTCGCGCCTCGTCACGCGCGGACAGATCGACCGGTTGATCGCGGGCGGGCTCGAAGTCGTTTCGAGCGGCGCGAACGTCCCCTTCGCCGACGCGGAAATATTCTATGGGCCGACATACGAGTACGCGGACAGCCAGGTTGCCGTGGTGCCCGACTTCATCGCCAACTGCGGGATGGCGCGCGCCTTCGCTTTCCTGATGCAAGGTGACGCCGAAGTTTCAGACGACGCCATCTTCGCAGATGTGTCGGAGACCGTGCGCGGCGCGCTCGCGGCGTGCCGGGGGCGCTCTCCCGGCCGCACCGGGATCGCCCGCACCGCGCTCGAGATCGCGCTGGGGCAGCTCGTGTCGTAGGGTGGGAACGCGGAGCGCGTTCCGTCTTCCACGTGCGAGCCGATGGCGGAATGCGCTGCGCTTTTCCGCCTGCGACAATAGGTGTTTGGTAATGCCGGTTGGCACGAGGAAAAGGAGCAGAACCATGAACGTCGTCCAGCCTTTCACCCCAGCCCGGTCCGGCGGCGCGGAGCCGGACTATCTCTCCGGCTTCGGCAACGGCTTCGAGACCGAGGCGCTGCCGGGCGCCTTGCCGATCGGCCGCAATTCGCCGCAGCGCTGCGCCTATGGGCTCTACGCCGAGCAGCTCAGCGGCTCGCCGTTCACCGCGCCGCGCGCCTCGAACGAACGCTCCTGGCTCTACCGTATCCGCCCGACCGTCGCGAGCTGGGGCCGGTTCGAAAGGGCCGACGCCGGCCTGTGGCGGACGGCGCCCTGCGCGGAGGTCGAGATCCCGCCCGCCCCGATGCGGTGGAGCCCACTTCCGATCCCCTCGGAGGACGTCACGTTCGTCCAAGGCGTGCGGACCATCACGACGGCCGGGGACGCCGCCACCCAATCCGGCATGGCGGCGCACCTCTACTTCGTCACCTGCTCGATGCGGGACGAGTGCTTCTACAACGCCGATGGCCAGTTGCTCTTCGTGCCGCAGCAGGGCGCGCTCCGGCTCTGGACCGAGTTCGGCGTCATCGACATCGAGCCCGGCGAGGTCGCGGTCATCCCGCGCGGGGTGAAGCTGCGCGTCGAGCTGCGCGGCGGCCCGGCGCGGGGCTATCTGTGCGAGAACTACGGCGGCGCCTTCACGCTGCCCGAGCGCGGCCCGATCGGCGCCAACTGCCTCGCCAACCCGCGCGACTTCCTCACCCCCGTGGCCGCGTACGAGGACCGGGACGCGCCGAGCCTGCTGTACGTGAAGTGGGGCGGCGCGCTGTGGCGGGCCGAGCTGGACCATTCGCCGCTCGACGTGGTCGCCTGGCACGGCAACTACGCGCCCTACAAGTACGACCTGCGCCGCTTCTCCCCCGTCGGGCCGGTGCTGTTCGACCACGCCGATCCCTCGATCTTCACCGTGCTGACCGCGCCCTCCGAGACGCCGGGCACCGCGAACGTGGACTTCGTCTGCTTCCCCGACCGCTGGATGGTGGCGGAGAACACCTTCCGCCCGCCCTGGTACCACATGAACGTCATGAGCGAGTTCATGGGCCTGATCTACGGCCAGTACGACGCCAAGCCGCACGGCTTCGTGCCGGGCGGGTTCAGCCTGCACAACACCATGCTCCCGCACGGCCCCGACGTGGACGCCTTCGAGGGCGCGAGCAACGCGGAGCTGAAGCCGCACAAGCTGGAGGGCACGATGGCCTTCATGTTCGAGACGCGCTTTCCCCAGCGCGTGACGGCGTACGCCGCGGCCGCGCCAGAGCTGCAGCGGGAGTACGCCGCGTACGGGCGGCTCCTGCGCAAGCACTTCGACCCGGCGAGGCGGTGAGATGGAAGTGGACCACACGCACGACCCTGGCCTGCGCTCCTGGGTGGCCTCGGCCGACGGCCACCCCGAGTTTCCAATCCAGAACCTGCCGCTCGGCGTGTTCAGTCCTCTCGCCGGGGCGCCGCGCGGCGGGGTCGCCATCGGTGACGAGATCCTCGACCTGCGCGCGCTGCACGAGGCGGGACTGCTCCATGGCGAGGCGCAGGCCGCCTGCCACGCCTGCGCGGGGCCGGCCCTCAACCCGTTCCTCGCGCTGGGCGCCG
>DATFDN010000518.1:0-8208 GCA_035252035.1 Acetobacteraceae bacterium
CAGGTGACAAACTGGCCCGCGCGCACGCCCACGCTGGTGCGCATCAGGTTCACCAGCTCCACCGCCACGCCGAGCGGATCGCCGGTCGGATGTCCGCCATCCTGGTCCACCGCCCCTTCGCCATTGATCGAAAGCGTCACATGGATGCTGCCGAAGTTGAGCGCCCGCCAGTCCCGCGCGGCGGCGCCGGGGACGAACCCGCCGTTGCTGACGCAGTCGGCAAGCTTCTCCAGCGCGCTCCGGGCCGTGTGATCCTCGAAGCGGCTGGCGATCACCTCGATCGCGGCGAGGGCCTCGACAGCCTCGGACACCTCCTCCCGTGTGTACGGCTGCTCGCGCGGCGGCAGGTCGCGGGTGAAGCGGAACGCGACCTCGCCCTCCACCCCGCGATCGGGCGCCTCGGCGGGCGGCAGGCGGGCAGGGGAGGGGTGGATGGTGCGGGCGTAGATCAACCCACGCGTGGGTTCCTCATTGGGTGGCGCGTTCGCCTTGAAGGCGCCAACCGATTCGCCCAGTCGGGCCGCAACCGCGTCCTGGATCGCGTGGGCCTCGGCCACGCTGCCCGGCTGCACCGGCAGCGCCGCGATCCGGGTTCCCGTGCGCCTTGCCTGCGCCAGCTTTTCGGCGACCTTGGCGATCTCATCGTGGTCCATGCGTGCCCTTTCCAGCTTTGGAAGTCACGTCCGCTCAGGGGCCTGGCAACTGGCCGCCCGGCGGTCCCATGCGGGCGCGCCGGACAGCCGCCCTAGCCGAAGCTAGGACTATGATCTTTCAAGCACGAAGGATATCTTCACGTTAGCACGGAAGTTCTTAATCTTATCGTTCTCCACCGTGGCCTGGAGTTCGCTCATATAGACCGAGCGGATGCCGCGCACCGTCTTGGCCGCCTCCGCCACGGCCTGACGCGCCGCATCCTCCCAGCCTTGCTCGGATTCGGCGAGCAACTCTAGAACTTTTACAACTGGCATGGCTTACCTCCCTAGCGCTCCTCATCCGGGAGCGTATCCTCAACGAGAGGCATGGGGCGGGGTTGCGGGTTGCTCAATTCCTATCAGGGATGCCTGGGGTAGATTCCACCGTCATGCCCGAGTACGCGCCAACGTGACCCCCGCGCTGCCAGCCGGCGGGCCAGAGTGAGCCATGAACGAGGCGGTATTCCTGTTCGATGTCGATAACACGTTGCTCGACAACGACCGCGTTCAGGCCGACTTGCGCGCCCATCTCGCGGAAGTGCATGGCGAGGCCACGAGCCGCCGCTATTGGGAGCTGTACGAGGAGTTGCGGGCCGAGCTCGGGTATGCCGACTACCTGGGCGCGTTGCAACGCTACCGGCTGGAAGCACTGCACGATCCGCGCGTGCTGCGCATCGCCAACTGGATCGCCGACTATCCATTCGCCGACCGGCTCTATCCCGGTGCGCTCGACGCCGTGCGCCATGTCGCGCAATGGGGGCCGACCGTGATCCTCTCGGACGGCGATGCCGCCTTCCAGCCACGCAAGGTGGAGCGCGCCGGGCTCTGGCGCGCGGTCGAGGACCGCGTGCTGATCTACGTCCACAAGGAGCGGGAGCTGGATGACGTCGTACGCTTCCATCCAGCGCGGCACTATGTCCTGATCGATGACAAGCTACGCATCCTGCACGCGGTCAAGCAGACTTGGGGGCCGCGCGTGACCACCATCTTCCCCCGCCAGGGCCACTACGCGCGCGATCCCGCCGAGGTGGCGAAATATCCGCCGGCGGATGTCACGATCGAGCGGATCGGTGATCTGTGCGGCTTGGACCGCGCAAGCCTCGTCAATCCGCGGGCCTGACCAGCCGATGCTGCTTGCGCCCCGCCGATAATTTGATCGCCCCGTCGCGCAAATCCCCCACCGAGATCGCCTGCCCCTCGTCGGTGATCGCCGCTTCGTTCACCCGCGCTCCGCCGCCCCGGATCAGGCGGCGTGCCTCGCCGTTGCTCGTGGCGAGGCCGGCCATCACGAAAAGCCGGAAGGCCGGGATGCCTGTCTCTAGCTCGTCGCGTGCAACCATGACGCTGGGCAATGTCTCGGCGGCTTCCCCCTCCTCGAAGGCGCGGCGCGCGGTCTCGGCTGCCGCTTCGGCTTCGGCCGCCCCGTGCAGCAGGCGCGTGGCCTCGGTCGCCAGCACTTTCTTGGCCTCGTTCACCTCGGCCCCGCGCAGCGCCTCCAGCCGCGCGATCTCATCCAGCGGAAGATCGGTGAACAGGCGCAGGAAACGGGCGACATCGGCATCTTCGGTGTTGCGCCAGAACTGCCAGTAGTCGTACGCCGACAGCCGCTCTGGCGATAGCCACACGGCCCCGCGCGCGGTCTTGCCCATCTTGGCGCCCGACGCGGTGGTGATCAGCGGCGTGGTCAGGCCGAAGACCTGCGCCGCGTCGCTCCGCCGCACCAGCTCGACGCCGGAGACGATGTTCCCCCATTGGTCGGAGCCGCCCATCTGCAACAACACGCCATGGCGGCGGAACAGTTCGCGGAAATCATAGCTTTGCAGGATCGCGTAGTTGAATTCGAGGAAGGTCAGGCCCTGCTCGCGCTCCAGCCGCAAGCGCACTGAATCGAAGGACAGCATCCGGTTGATACTGAAATGGGGTCCGACATCGCGCAACAATTCAATATAGCCGAGCTTGTCCAGCCAGTCCGCGTTGTTCGCCATCATCGCATCGGCGGGTCCGTCGCCGAAGCGGATGAAGGGCGCGAAGCAGCGCCGGATCCCCGCCATGTTGGCGGCGATCTGCTCCTCGCTCAGCAATTGCCGTGCCTCGTCGCGGAACGAGGGATCGCCGATCCGCGTCGTCCCGCCACCCATCAAGACCACCGGCTTGTGCCCATGCCTTTGCAGCAGGCGCAAGACCATGATCTGCACCAAGCTACCGACATGGAGCGAATCGGCGGTACAGTCGAAGCCAATATAGGCGCTCACGCGCTGGGCGTGGAACGCCTCGTCGAGCCCGGCCTCGTCAGTGCATTGGAAAACGAAGCCGCGCGCGATGGCTTCATGGAGGAAGCCGCTGCGTGGAATAACGCGCACTCCGCGGCGACATCTCCTAATCGGCCGCCAGCGCCATCTGCCGCCGCGCGATCGCCTTGCCTACGTGGTCCTCGACCGCTTCGGCAATGTTGTCGGCATGACGGGCAAAGATGTGGTCGGCACCGGGCAGTACGCGGTAGTCCACGCGCACGCCCTTCTGCGTGTTGAGTTTGTCCACAAGTTTGCGGACAGCGGGCTCGGGCACCAGCTCATCGGCATCGCCGTGCAGCATCAAGCCGCCGCAGGGGCAGGGCGCGAGGAAGCCGAAATCATAGTGATTGGCCGGAGGCGCCACGCTGACCCAGCCTGACACCTCTGGGCGCCGCATCAGCAACTGCATCCCGATAAACGCGCCAAACGAATAGCCAGCGATCCAAAGCCCGCCATGGTTGGGATTGACCGCCTGCATCCAGTCGAGCGCCGCCGCGGCATCCCCGATCTCGCCGATGCCACCGTCATAGCGCCCTTGGCTGCGCCCCACGCCACGGAAGTTGAACCGCATGACCGAGCAGCCGAGCCGCTGGAACGCCTGGAACATCGCATAAGTGATGCGATTGTTCATCGTTCCGCCGTGCAGCGGATGCGGATGCAGCACCAGCGCCACCGGGGCGCCCGTGTCCTTCGAATGGTGATAGCGGCCTTCCAGCCGACCATCAGGACCGGCAAACATCACCTCTGGCATGGCGTTCTAATACCCGCTTACGTTTTGACGGTGTTGGCCAACACCCAAAGCCACGAGAAGCTTCGGTCGGACCACAACCATCGGGTTAGCTTTACGCTACTCCCCAATCCCGGGAGAGCACATCGGTGTGAGATGGGAAAGTGTTCAAGTCTCGTCCATGGGAGACGCACGCATTCGTGACCTGCTGCGTGGGAATACCGGCCTTGCTAGCTTTCGACAGAGCACCTCGTCTAATCTCCCCATGCTGAGGCTCGTGCTTCATCCCCGTCGCAATCGAGTATATTCACCTCTTCGGCGGAGTAGAACGGAAAATTCACATGGCACTAACGTTTTTCCGCGAGCTGGTCCGGGCCTACCGGGAGCGCGACCCGGCGGCGCGCTCCTCCGTCGAGGTGGTGTTCTGCTATCCAGGCTTCCACGCTGTCCTCTGGCACCAGCTCTCTCACGCCCTCTGGCGCGGGCGCCTCTACTTATTAGCGCGTTGGTCCTCGCATCTCGCGCGCTGGTTGACAGGAATCGAGATTCATCCCGCGGCCAAGCTCGGCCGGCGGCTGGTGATTGATCATGGCATGGGCGTGGTTGTCGGCGAGACGGCCGAAATTGGCGATGACTGCTACCTTTATCATCAGGTCACACTCGGCGTGGCGCGCACCATGAGCGGCAAGCGCCACCCAACGGTCGGCAACAACGTCATCATCGGGGCTGGCGCGAAGGTGCTCGGCCCTATCACCGTCGGCGACAATGCGCGGATCGGTTCGAATGCCGTGGTGGTCGATCCGGTGCCGGCGGATACGACCGTGGTCGGCATTCCCGCCCAGCCGGTCGATCGCAAGCTGCCGCGCCCGAAGCCCGGGTTCGATCCGTATGGGATGCCGTGCGAGGAAATCCTCGACCCGCTGTTGCGCGCGATCGAGGAGCTGCGTGCCGAAGTCGCCGAGCTGGAGACCCGCGTCGCGCGCAATGCCGCCCAGCCCGCTCCCGCCGAGTCCCCGGCCTCTACCCCCTTTGGGTAGAGATGCGCCATTACCTGGACGCCAACGCCAGCGAGCCGATCCGGCCCGCCGCGCGCGAGGCCACCCTTGCCGCGCTGGCGCGCGCCGGCAACCCTGCCTCGGTTCACGCGGATGGCCGGGCAGCCCGCCGCCTGCTTGAGGACGCGCGCGAGATCTTGGCCGCGCGCTTCGGCGCGGAGGCTGGCAACGTTGTGTTCACCTCCGGCGCCACCGAGGCAAACGCGCTCGCCCTGCACGCGCTGGGCGCGGACCGGACCACGATCATCAGCGCCGTCGAGCATGACTCCCTCCGGGCGGCTGCGCCGGACGCGCTAGTCCTGCCGGTCGATGCACAGGGAGTGGCCGATCTCGACGCGCTCGCGGCGATTCTGACCGTCTCCAGCCCGGCGCTGGTCTGCCTGATGCTGGCCAACAACGAGACCGGAGCGTTGCAGCCCATCCAGGCGGCGGCAACGCTCTGCCGCCGTTACGGCGCCCTCCTGCATGTTGATGCCGTTCAGGCCGCCGGGCGCTGTCTGGTCGATCTCGCCGCCCTTGGCGCGCACAGCCTGGCGCTGTCCTCCCACAAGCTCGGTGGCCCGCTCGGCGCCGGCGCGCTGCTGCTTGCTCGCGATGCCTCGGCCAGACCGGTCCCGCTGATCGTCGGGGGCGGGCAGGAACGCGGCTGGCGCGGCGGCACTCCGGCCTTGCCCGCCATCGCCGGCTTCGCCGCCGCTGCCCGCCTGGCCGAGCCTGCCGACCCCCTCGAATCCTTGCGCGACGCCATCGAGGCCGTGGCCCGCGCCGCTGGGGCGACCGTGTGCGGGGCCGGCGCGGCGCGCCTGCCCAACACCAGTTGCCTCGCCTTGCCCGGCGTGCGCGCCGATGCGCAGGTCATGGCGCTCGACCTTGATGGGATCGCGGTGAGCGCCGGCGCGGCGTGCAGCTCCGGCAAGGTCGCGCCGAGTCATGTGCTGGCCGCGATGGGCCTGGGGGCGCTCGCTGGACAGGCGATCCGCGTCTCGCTGCCCTGGAACACCAGCCCCGCCGATGTCGCGGCCTTCGCCGCTTCCTATCCGCGCATGGCGGCCCGGCTCCGCGCTGCCCTGGTGCCGCGCGCGGCGTGAGCTTACATCTTTCCTATTATGAACGGCCCGCCGCACCGGCCGAACCGGCCCGTCTACCTCGATAACCAGGCGACCACGCGCTGTGACCCGCGCGTGCTGGACGCGATGCTGCCGTTCTTCACCGAGCAGTACGGCAACCCGCACAGCGACGAGCATGTGATGGGGCATGTGGCCGAGCGCGCTGTCGAGGCCGCGCGGGCCGAGATCGCGGCCCTGATCGGCGCGGCCCCCAACGAGATCGTTTTCACCTCGGGCGCGACCGAGAGCAACAACATCGCCATCAAGGGGGCCGCGCGCCACGCCGCCCGCGTGGGCCTCGACCGCCGCCGCATTGTGACAGTGGCGACAGAGCACAAGAGCGCCCTGGCCTGTGTCGCCGATCTCGCCGAGGAGGGTTTCGAGCCGGTCTTCCTGCCGGTCGCTCCGGACGGGCTGCTCGATCCCGACGCGCTGCGCGCTGCCTTGGCCGAGCCGACGCTGCTGGTCAGCGTCATGGCGGTGAACAACGAGACCGGAATAATCCAGGATATTCCAGCGCTCGCCGCCATCGCCAAGCGGGCGGGGGCGCTGTTCCACACGGACGCGGCGCAGGCGACGGGCAAGATCCCGCTCGATGTGGGCGCTTGGCAGATCGATCTGCTATCGGTGTCGGGCCACAAGCTCTACGGCCCGAAGGGAGTCGGTGCGCTCTACGTTCGCCGTCGTCCGCGCGTCCGGCTCGCGCCCCTCTTTTCCGGCGGCGGGCAGGAGCGGGGGCTTCGCTCCGGCACATTGCCCGCCCCGCTCATCGTTGGGCTGGGGGAGGCGTGCCGGATCGCGCGCGCCGAGATGGCGGAGGAAGCGGCGCGGCTGCGCGTCTTGCGCGACGCCCTGCTCGCCCGGCTGCGGCAGGAGGTGCCGGGGATCACGGTCAATGGCAGCCTGAGCGCGCGCATCCCCGGCAACCTGAACCTTTGCTTCCCGTCCGCGAACGCGGGCGAGCTGATGGCCCGCGCGCCCGATCTCTGCGTCTCCACTGGTTCCGCTTGCTCCTCGGCGGTGATCGAGCCGTCCTATGTGCTCCGCGCCATGGGCCTCTCGGACGCGGCGGCCGCGCGGAGCTTGCGTATCGGCCTCGGGCGCTTTACCTCGCGCGCCGATATCGACTACGCGGCGGCGGCGCTCGCCTCCGCCCATGCCGGAGCGCCGGCGCCGGCCTGAACGGGACCGCCTGATGCCCAAGATGACTTTCATCGAGCGCGACGGAACGCGCCGCGAGGTGGACGCGCCGCTCGGCCTCTCCGTCCTTGAGATCGCGCACCAGCACGGTGTTGATATCGAGGGCGCGTGCGAGGGCTCGCTCGCCTGTTCCACCTGCCACGTGATTGTCGATCCGGCCTGGTTTCCCAGGCTGGCGCAACCCACCGAGGACGAGGAGGACATGCTGGATCTCGCCTTCGGCCTCCAGGAGACCTCGCGCCTGGGCTGCCAGATCGTGATCACCGAGGCGCTGGATGGGCTCGTCGTCAAGCTGCCCGCCGGCAGCCGCAACATGATGGACCGGTAGTGCGCGTCCTGGTCGCGATGTCGGGCGGGGTGGACAGCTCCGTTGTCGCGGCGCTGCTCGCCGAGGCGGGCCACGAGGTGATCGGCGTCACCTTGCAGCTTTATGATCACGGCGCCGCGGCCGGGCGCAAGGGCGCGTGCTGCGCGGGCCAGGACATCCACGACGCGCGCCGCGTGGCGGATCGGCTCGGCATCCCGCACTACGTGATCGACGCCGAATCCCGTTTCGCCGGTGCGGTGATCGGGGATTTCGCCGCGTCCTATGCCATGGGCGAGACGCCGGTGCCCTGCGTGCGCTGCAACCAAACCGTGAAGTTCGCCGATCTCACCGCGCTGGCCGACGCGCTGGGGGCGGAGCGGCTGGCCACCGGCCACTACGCCCGGCGGGTCGATGGCCCCGATGGGGCGGAGCTGCACCGCGCGCGAGACCCCGCCCGCGACCAGAGCTGGTTCCTGTTCGCCACCACCCGCGCCCAACTCGGGCGCGCGCTGTTTCCGCTGGGCGAGATGGCCGACAAGGTGGCGGTGCGCGCGGAGGCGGCGCGGCTGGGCCTCGCCGTGGCGGCGAAGCCGGACAGCCAGGATCTCTGCTTCGTGCCCTCGGGCAGCTACGCTGATTTGCTCGCCCGGCTACGTCCCGATGCTGTCGCGCCCGGCGAGATCGTGGACCAGACGGGACGGGTGCTCGGCCGCCACGAAGGGATCGCGCGCTACACCGTCGGCCAGGCCCGCCGCCTTGGCGCGGCCGGCGGGGGCGGCCGGGTGGTGGTCGCCTTGGATGCGCCGAACCGGCGGGTGGTGGTCGGCCCG
>DATFDN010000519.1:0-10980 GCA_035252035.1 Acetobacteraceae bacterium
TCGATCCGCTCGTACTCGGCTCTCAGTCCCTCTCCGCCTTGTTCAAGAAGGCCCACGGCGACGCGCGCCTTTACGTCCTCATAGACCCGCTTGAAGTCGCGATCGAGGGAACGCGCCAATGCCCTCACACTCGGCTCCGGATGCCTGTGGATGTGGTGAAGAAGTTCGTACCGCTTGGGCGTTAGGACAGAGAATAAGGCTTGCCAATTCTCGAAAACCACGTGTCGCTCATCGACCGTCTCGCCGCGTTCGAAGCGGGCAACGTCCGCCAGGATACTATCCGCTGCATCCCGAAGAGAGCCGCCGACGTGAACCCTAGTTTTCCGGTTTACCTGCATAGGAACCACCCTTCTCTTTCTCCACATCGGCCAGGAAATCGGCCAACAGGCGCTGGATGGAATGGAAGGTGTAGGACGTCTCAATACCCCTGTAGTGGTGATGGTCTCCCTTGCCCCGCTCGTTGTCATATCAGATCACACGCTCGCCGTTTACAATGTAAGCCAAAGAGTATTTGTAATCATGCGGGCTAGGTGGCACCCGCACGGCAACGGACCACACCCGCATCTCCGCGAACGAGCCATCGGCGAAGTACACACGCCTTCTCGTGAGCAGCGTGGCCTTAGGCATGATGGCATCATATGCCATCACCAATGATGGCGTCAAGAGCCATCAGCAAAAGGTAGGACGGACAAGCGCGGCGCAGTCCGCCACAGTCAGCACATCGGAGGCGGCGGAATGCGCCTCGCTTTTCCGCCCTACGAGTGGTCAGCCCTTCGCAAGGTATTGCCTCGCGGCCGCGAGTTCCGGGCGATCGGATTCGGCCGAGGGACAGAGACGCACGAGCTGCTGGTAATAGGTTCGCGCCTTCTCCGCGTCGCCGACCTGCTGCGCCGCGCGGGCCGCGCCGGCGAGGCCGCGGTAGCGGTTCGGAGCGGTGGCGAGCGAGCGCTCGTATTCCGCCAATGCCTGCGCGGGCTGGCCCATGTCGAACAGCATGTCGCCGAGCAATTCGCGTGCGGGCGCGACGGCCCCCGGCGTGGCAGGGGCCTTGTCGGCCACGGCCTCCAGCTCCGCGGCCGATCGCATCAGCGCCAGCGCGTCCTCGCGCCGTCCCTCGGCCCGAGCGATGGCAGCCGCGATGGAACGGCGTTGCACCTCGACCTGGTCGGTCCAATAGGCACTCTTCGTCAGGCCGACGGCATTCGGAACCGACTGCAACGACGCCAGCTCGGCCCGCGCCGCGTCGAGATCGCCCGTGTGCGCCGCCCCAAGCCCGCGGGCATACGTGACCAGCGCCAGCAGCCAAGGGAAACGGCTCCAGTCCAGGGCGACGGGGGGTCGCGAGAGCGCGGCGGCGGCTTGCCAGTCGCGCCGCTCGACGGCGTAGCGGGCCGGGATCGCGACGAGGGCGAATGCGGCCGGCACGGCCCCTGGGGCAGCCTTCTGATAGGCGGAGAGGGTTGCCACGATCGCCTTGGCCTCGCGATCCTGGCCGGTCTGCAGGTAGGCGTATTCCGAGTAGTCCATGGCGTGCAGCGACTCGTCCCAGAGCACGCCGGGGCCGAACTGCTTGGCCGCGAAGGCCTGTCCGGCCTCCTCCGCGGCGCGGTTCGAGGCGATGGATTCCTGCCAGAGCCCGAGGCGCGTGAAGATATGGGAGGGCATGTGCAGCGCGTGCGGCACGGCCGGCGCGATCGCGGCGTACTGGCGCGCGGCAGGCAGGCCCCGCTCGGCGAGGGACGGATTGTCGTAGCTGTGGATCAGGTAGTGCGCCACGCCTGGATGGTCCGGCTCCACCGCGAAGACACGCTCCAGGATGGCACCCGCCTTCTTTTGGTTCGCGTACGTCCTGTCGGTGGGCAGCGCCGTGGCGAGCAGCGCGAGGGCGTAGAAGACGGCGGCCTCGCGGTCATCGGGATGGGCGAGGTGGACCTGCTCCATCGCCTTCTCATACGCGAGACTGCGCGTTCGGTGGTCGCGCTTGTCCCAGTCCTGGTAGAACGCGCCGATCGCGTCGATGTACGCGCGCTCGCGATCGGTCTTGGCGCCGATCTCCCTGGCCTTGGCCACCGCGTCCGCGCCCGCCTTTAGGGACGCCTCGCTGGGCGGGTACCAGAGCGGGTACCAGACGCTCATCGCCTGGCCCCAGTAGGCCATGGCGCAGCCGGGGTCACTGTCCGCGACCGCCTTGAATGACGCGAGCGCCTCCTCGTACCAGAACGAATGCAGGATGGCGACGGCCTGATTGAACTGCTTTTGCGCCGCTGCGCCGCATGAGACAGGGAAGTTTACCTGACCGAATTTCCCCTGTGCCTGCCCTGCCGTCAGCCCGGCATGTTCATCATGATCGTGCGCGAGCGCCGCGGACGGGATCAGCGGTAGCGCCAGCGCCGAGGCGAGCAGCATGTTCCGAATGGATGCACGAGTCATGACAGCCTATCCTCCCGGGCATTTCGAAGCGCACCGAAGGCGGCCAGTCCAGATCCCCTGCCTGAAACCAATCGCCCTGGGCTTCTTGGGGCTTGGCATCGGGTAGGATCAGCCGCAGCCCCTTTTGCTTTCAGTCTACGCCTTTCCGCTCGGTCGGTGCTACTGATTTCTCGCCCGTTTACCCGCCGGTGACAATCGGCGCGCATACTATCGTGGTGCTGTTCAACACCGCCCCTTTCCTGCTGGGCTTCCTGCCGATTGCACTGGCCGGGTTCTTCGTCGCGGGACGGCTGGGGGGCACCAATTGGGCGCTGCGCTGGATTGTCGCCGCGAGCCTGGTGTTCTACGGCTGGTGGGACGTGCGCTTCGTTGTGCTGCTGGCGGGGTCTATCGTTGGGAACTACCTGATCGGCCAACGCATCCTGGGCTTCGCGCGCGCCCGGCGGGACGGCGCCGCGCGGCGCTGGCTGGTGATTGGGGTCGGGCTCGATCTCGGCCTGCTCGGCTGGTTCAAGTACGCGGGCTTCCTCGCCCGCGCTGGCGCCGCGCTGGCGGGGCTTCCCGCGCCGGCGCTTGAGGTGGCGCTGCCGCTGGCGATCAGCTTCTTCACCTTCCAGCAGATCATGTTCCTCGCCGACAGCGCGGGCGCCGGCCGGCCGGACGCGGGCTTCGGCGCCTACGCCGCGTTCGTCGCCTTCTTCCCGCACCTGATCGCCGGCCCGATCGTGCGGCCGGGCGAGATCATCCCGCAATTGACGGCGCGGGATCTCGCCCGGCCGCGCGGCGCGGGAATCGCGGACGGCTTGGAGATCTTCCTGCTCGGGCTGGCGAAGAAGGCCGTGCTGGCGGACACGTTCGCGCGCTTCGCCGATGTCGGGTTCGACGCGGCGGGGCGCGGGGCGCCGCTGACGCTGTTCGAGGCGTGGTACGCGCTGCTCGCCTACGGGCTGCAAATCTACTTCGACTTCTCGGGCTACTCCGGTATTAGGTAGCACCCGCCACAAGCGGGCTGTCTGTGCCGCTCCCACCTGACGGGGGAGCAAGTGGCAATGGGGAACGGCACGCGGCGTCGGGTCATCCTTAGCGGATGCGTTGGAATCCGCATAAGGTCTGAGGGATGGAAAGGCCGCGCTCTCCACGACGACGCCGGACGGTTACGAGAGAACAACTTGTCCGGGCGGGAGAGCGGTGGAGAAGCGCCATCCGGTTCGGCGAGACGGGAATCATTCTCGGCTTCGTCTGGACTGCTCTCGGGGCGGGTGCCGACATGCACCTAGCCGGTGCGATGCTCTCTGCCGGGTTCTTCGTGGCTGTGATGAGCTTGGTCACGGCACCGGAGCTGAGCTTGCGACAGAAAGTCGCATCGGTGCTGCTGGCAGCGGTAGTTTTTGGCGCGTTGGGAGCGTTGATCGTATGGCATCAGTCAGCTCTGATGGCCCAAAAGCAAGGCGGAGACTTTGCCCCCGCACGATCCCCGCTTGAGCTGTTTGAGGAAGATTGCGCGAATGCTCCCAGACTGTCCGAGGAGACGACGTTCACCTTCGCGGCTGACAACTCGCAGAAAGCCGCGAAGCACATGATACGGGTGCAGGTATGCCAAGACCCTTATCTTTACTCAAAGGATTACAGCTTTTATGTCCCCAAGTCTCCCGAAGATGCGCAAATCATCATGGAACTTCCTGTGAGGTATAAAGGCATTGTTGAGGCTCTCGAAAACAAATACCCGGAACAATCTTGGGCGATGAGTGGCGAATCTGGGGTCCGCAGCTCAGAACTGCGGTTTTCTGGCGAAATCCACGTATATCACGAGCAAAAATTCTCACTGGAAACCATCGAAGCCTTCAAGCGGGCGTTCAAGGCGTCTCGGCTAGACGCCAAGTTTATTGGCCCAAGCTGACTGCCTACAAATCCTCCAGCCTCACCCCTTCCAGTTCCAATGCCGCCAACGTTGCAAGGAAGAACGTGACAGCGAACGTCCCGCGCGCGAGCTTGCTGGTGATGGACGCCTCGGTCTCTTGCAGCCCGTGCGCCTCTAGGCGCCTCGCCAGCTCGGCGTAGGTCACGCCGGCCCGCTTCAGCTCGGCCTTGACGAAGCGCCGGGCCTTCTCGGCCCATTCCTTTTCTGTCTGCGCGAGGGTCAACGCATCCCGCTTTCGTGATCGCTAGCCTAGCGAATATGCTAGGATTCTGTTGACCCCGCAAGCCCGCTGTTCTAGCGTATGTGCAAGCTTCCTAGCGCATACGAGAGATGGCCCAGCACTTCCTCCTGTCGGCGAAGGCCCGGACGCTCTCCCTGGGCGCCGTCCTGCGCATGACCGACGAGGAGGCCGAGGCCGCCTTCGTCCGCATCCGCTGGGCAGAGACGGGCGGCAAGCCGGTGTGTCCCCACTGTGAGTGCCTCACCGTCTATGAGTGCCGGCGCCCGAACGGCTCTCTCCGCTGGCGGTGCAAGGCGTGCCGCAAGGACTTCTCCGTCACGTCCGGGACGCTGTTCGCCTTCCACAAGATGCCGCTCCGGAGCTACCTCGCGGCCATCGCCGTCTTCTGCAACGAGGTGAAGGGCAAGAGCGCGCTCGCCCTCTCGCGGGATCTGGACGTGCAGTACAAGACGGCGTTCGTGCTGGCGCACAAGCTCCGCGAGGCGATGGCCTCCGAGATGAAGCACAAGCCGATCGGCGGCGTGGGCAGGACAGCGGAGATCGATGGCGGCTACTTCGGCGGCTACGTCAAGCCGGCCAACCACAAAGAGAACCGCCGCGACCTACGGCTGGCGCGCAACCAGACTGGCAAGCGGCAGGTCGTGGTGGTGGTGCGCGAGCGCGACGGGCGCACGCTCCCGGCCGTGTTCCGGGCGGAATCAGCGGCGCTCGGCTTCATCGCCTCCCGTGTCGCCAAGGGGACCGAGCTGGTGGCCGACGAGTCCAAGGCGTGGAACGACCTCCATTCGCGGTTCCCGGTCAGCCGGATCGACCACGGGCGGGCGTACAGCCACGGCGGCGTCTACACGAACGGCGCGGAGGAGTTCTTCTCGCGGATGCGCCGCGCCGAGATCGGGCACCACCACCACGTCGCCGGGCCGTACCTGGTACGGTACGCCCAGGAGAGCGCCTGGCGGGAGGACCACCGGCGGCTGGACAACGGGCGGCAGACGCAAGCGGTCATGGGGCTGGCGATGGCGTGCCGGCCGAGCGTGGACTGGTGCGGGTACTGGCAGCGGGCGTCTAAGTAGTTGAGAAAGCGGTATTATGAGGAGGGATTAGACGGCGGACCGGCAAGTTCGCTTAGCACGTCGTAAACTTCTTCAATCTGCTCGGTCAGCGCCACGCGATCCAAAATAGAAGAAGCCGGCACGGGTCGGATGCGTGGCACTCGTTCATCGCCCCTTGGGAGGCAACTTATATCAGCGATTTCAATCTCAGCATCAGCGAAGTCACCCTGTGCATATGTATGATAGACTATGGATCCGAGTATATACAGAGCACTCTCGCCAAGGCATTCTTTACGCATTTGAGGGAACTGAAAAATCAGGCGCTCTCCCTGTGTCACATAGAAATCAAGTCCGATAGTGACTACTTGTTTAAGGCGTACGCGAAGAACCTGAGGATCGCATTCGGTGGCGATATAACCCTGCGAGCGGACTAGATCGAACAGATGCCGAGACGCGTCCAAATTCATTTCGAGTATGTCGGGACGAGTTGTAGCCCTGAGGTGCCGTTCGATAGCTGACCAGGGTTCGGGTGGAACTCCAAATAGCGGTTTTTGTGCGCCATAAATCATGGGGGCAGCCTCTCGCGTGGGAAGATACGAGAGGGTTGTGAAGCTCTTCACGAACCGATCTAGGAAAGCTCGACGGTTTGCACCCTCCAAAGTGACGGCTTGCGCAAGATCAACGACCGGGAACCTTCTAAGTAGGTTCTGAGCCTTCTCCTTCGGTCCCCTTCGCCTTGGTCCGCCGTCACCAGGCATTAAGCCACCTGGGGCTGTCGGTGATCCGAGACACCCTCAAAGTACTCCTCAATTAGCGTGTCCGATATCTTCATCCCGACATTAAGCCGGCTCTCGGCTTGGCGGACAGTGCGCGACCATGGAGTGCCGTCGTCATGCGTGAGTTGAACCAGCGAGTAGGTGGACATGTCAAGGTAGCGGTCCAACACATCGTCGATCAACCCAATGATGTCTTGGTCAATCAGTGCCGGCAACTCGCGACGCTGGCGCCGGACGGGATCGAAAGCTGTGGCGCGGCCGTCGATAGGAGTGTCGTTATAGCCCTTGAACGCATCGTAAATCACCCGATGGACCGGACCGTACGGCCACGCCTCAAACTCTCCTTGCACAAGCGGCCTGTGGTATCGGCGAAGGTAATGACCGTGAAGAAAATAGACGATCTTTTGTAGATCAAGGTTGGTGATCTCCCTTCCCCGATCGTCGGCGCGATCCAGGACAAAGTTTGCGATGATGCGCGGGTCCAACACGGCACGGCCTCCCGTCTCCACAAGGAGTTGGGACTTTTGCACAATTTCCCAATCAACTCAAGGACTTGTAAGTGCTTGATAATAGAGTCCTTTATCCTTTCGACCTCGTTTCACACTTGTCCCCGCTGCCAGTACCCTGACCGCACCCGCGACACGGGATGCCCAAGCGCCGCTGCCTCACTGCCCGTTCCGCGTCGGCCTGTCGCCCTCCCGGTCCGCGTCGCGCTCGCACATGAACTTGCCATTCTTGGTCGCGCCGAAATACCGCTCGCCCTGGAAATGGTAGATGTGCGAGCGGGTGTTGACCCAGACCATCTTGTCGCCAGGGCACTCCAAGTCGGCCGGCGGGGTGTGGATGGTAGGCTGGGCCATCGCCGATACCGAGACGACGAAGGCCAAGCCACTCGCACCGATGACTATCCAGCTCCTCATCAGGCGTCGCCTCCTTTGATGCCGTGAACCGCTTTGCTCGCCATAGTAGCGGGAGCGGTCTGCCCTGCAACCCGCCCAGACACCGTTCCTTAATCCTCCTGCGCCATTCTGCGCCCGGCTTCGGTCGGCCCGGCCGTCCCCCTCCCGAAGCCCCTGAAGAGCAGGCGCCCCGTTGCGCATGGCGGGGCGCCTGCCTCTCACGGTCCTGGTGTTTGGCGGCGATGAGCTTGGTCGGATGCAGCGGATCGTCTGGGGCGTCGCGCTCGGGTTTCTCGCCGCGCTCGCCGCAGCCGAGGCCCTGATCTCATCGCCATCGCTCGGCCGGTAGAGGCCGGTCTTGGCCGGCTTGCAGAACTCATCGCCGCGTCGCTTCATCATTGCGATGATTCTTGTCGTGGCGGTCTCCTATCCGATCGGCATCGCCTCGGCGGTCTACCTGGCTGTGTGGGCAAGGTGGCCCTGGTACCATTGGGCTCCGATCAGCCTCGCGACCGTTTGGGGTGTGTCAGCCGTCTGGCTCGGCTGGGCCATACGCAGAGAGCACATGAAACGCCACGACAGCGGACAGGATGGTGCTCACTCAAACTGAGACGCTACCGAAAGCGGGCGCGCCCCACCTTGCCGCCGCGCCCCACCCCTCCTTCGTCACCGCGCCGCGCCCGACCAGCCTATTCAGCGTCCACAGAAACCGTCGCGTGATGTCGGCGCGCAGCTCGCCGTCCCCCATGTCCAGGCACTTCTCGCGCATCGCCTGAACCGCGATCTCGTCGGCCGTGACCGCGCGGCCCTCCGCCTCGCGCAGCGCGGTCTGAACCCGCCGCGTCAGCTCCCCGGTGACGAAGTGCGCCGAGCGGGCGAAGCGCGTCACCTCGCGCTTGGCCTGCGTCACGTCGGGCGCGAACAGGCCAATCGCGCCGTCAATCTGCGCGATCTCCGCCTTGTGCTTGCGGATTTGCCGTTCCAGCTCGGCGATCCACTTGGCGATCTCCTCCCGCTTGGCGAGGAGGCCAGCGACGACGGGTGTGTTCTCCATGCCGGATATGGTAGGTAAACACGTCCTGGAACGAAGGCATGCCGTGGTGGCGGGTGCTACCTAATACCGGGCTACTCCGACATGGCGATCGGACTCGCGCGGATGCTGAACGTGCGTTTCCCGATCAACTTCGACAGTCCGTATCAGGCGCGCGACATCGCCGCGTTCTGGCGCCGCTGGCACATCACGCTGGGCGCCTTCCTGCGCGAGTACGTGTACGTCCCGCTTGGCGGCAGCCGGGTGGGCGCGGCGCGGCACGCGGCGAACCTGACGGCGACGATGCTGCTGTGCGGCCTGTGGCACGGCGCCGCATGGCGGTTCGTCGCCTGGGGCGGGCTGCATGGCGCCTTCCTGGCGGTCCATGCCGCTTGGCGCCGGAGCGGGGTGCGCCTGCCCGGATCTGTCGCGCACGCCCTGACCTTGCTTTGCGTGCTGCTGGCCTGGGTGCCGTTCCGCGCGCAAGGGACGGGCGCGAGCCTCGCGATGCTGCGCGGCTTGTTCGGGCTGAACGGGGTGGCGCTGCCGCAACTCGTGCTCGGCTGGCTGCCCTGGCTTGGCGCGATTGCCGCGCCGGTGGCCTCCCTGCCCTCCCTGGGCGACGCGCGCACCTTGAGCTTTCCCGAGGTCAGCGCGTGCCTCGCGCTGGGCTGGGCGATCGTGCTGCTTGCGCCCCAGCTCCATGCGATGTCGGCGCGGGCGCGCAGCATGGCGGTGGGCGTCGGCTTCGCGTTCAGCGTCCAGGCGGTGTTCTTCGCGCCGAGCGTCACGCCGTTCCTGTACTTCCAGTTCTGATGCGCGGCATGTCGCGCCTGCTCGCCGTGTGCCTTGCCTCCCTCGCGGGCTATGGCGTGGTGTTCGGGTGCGTGCTGGACCGGCCGCTCGCGTACGGGTTCCTGGAGGCGCAGATCGACGCCAAGCTTGCCCGCGCCGCCGCGATCGAAGGGCCGAGGCTGGTGATCCTGGCGGGATCGAACGCGCCCTATTCGCACCGTTGCGAAGTGATCGAACCGGCGCTGGGAGTTCCCTGCGTCAATGGCGGCGTCGCGGTCGGCATCGGGCTTGACTACCTGTTCGCCCGCTGGCGCGAGCGGCTTCGCCCCGGCGACGTGGTGTACCTGCCGATGGAGGAGGCGCAGTATGTGCGTCCACGATCGGCCACTTCGGTCGGGCCGGACGCGGCGATCATGTTCCGCCACGACTGGCGCACGCTCGCCCGCCTCGCCCCCGAACGCTGGGGCGGCGCGCTGTTCGCCTTCGATCTGCGCTTCGCGGTCATGGCGGTGATCGAGCACGCGCTGGTCGCGGCGGGGTTTCATGATCCCCGCTCCGCCGCCGAGGGCACGACGAACGCCTGGGGCGATCATGTCGGCCACACGCAGGCGCTAGGTCGGGCGAGCCAAGCCGTGCTGGCGCGCGCCGAGCCGGCACATGCCACGGCGCAGGCGGTGGCGAGCGGCGACGGGACGGCGGAGATCGCGCGATTCCTGCGCTGGGCGCGCGCGCACGGGCTCCGCGCGATCGGCGGCTGGCCGACGGAGTTCGCCGACTCGCCGATGCCGGAGGCGACACGGGCGGCGATCCGGGCGGTGTACGCCGAGAACGGGGCGGGGTTCCTGGAACTGCCGAGCCGGAGTTTGTATCCGCGTTGCGCGTTCTTCGATTCGCCCGATCATCTGAGCGAACCATGGCAGATCGCCCACTCGCGGATGGTCGCGGAGGCGCTGAAGGCGATGCTGGGTAGGGAGATTTCGGCCAACCTTGGGCCGAAGTGATCCGAGGGGCGTTTTTGACTGGATAGGCGCCGCCCGTCTGTTACCTCCGTCACAGCTTCGGCGTGGTTTTGCCAGTATCGAATTGGCGTGTTAGCGGTTCGGCTTCCGGCTCGGGCGCCCGGAGATAAGCCAATGCAGATGCAGTTCGGCCGGATCCTGTGCGGCGTTCTCATCGGCCTGATCGCACTGGCATGGATTCGGCCAGTGACCGAAGCCGGTTCCGGACTCGTGATCCTGCTCTCCCTGTTGCTGGTCCAAGTGGTGGCCTCCCTGGCTGGCGTGACTCGCCGGCTGCTCCGGCGGCAGCCGGCCGCGGAGACCGACCAGGGAGGTCGGCCGCCCTCTGCCCTGGCGGTGCTGGTGCTGCTGGCGGCAGCAGCGCAGTTCCCTGCTCATGCGTTTGAGGCTCCCCCTGGGAAGGGCTCGCTTTCTCTCGAACTGGTCAATCACTCCGCCGGTACGGTCAAAAGCATCGCCGTAACTCTTGGCGCCAAGGTCGTGTCCGAGCAAAGCATCACCGTACCGCCAGGGAAACAGTACAGGGTCACGCTGCCAAGCGAGGGTGGGACATGCACCTATGACATCAAGGTGCGACTCGAAGTGAATAAGGTTACGATTTCTGAAACGATTCGGAGCGTGAACTTCTGTACTCTGCCGTCCGGGGTGCTGGAAGTTAAGCCTCCCGCCTCTGACTTATCAAGTCACCGCTTCCACGAAGCCCTCGCAGAATTCCACGCCCTCCGCCTCCCCCCCAACGCGACGACTGGCAGCGCTTTTGGCGCGGCACCACCTTCGGTGTCTTCACCCCCTTTGGCGCCTCCCGTTTTCGCCCCCGTGCCGC
>DATFDN010000520.1:0-11901 GCA_035252035.1 Acetobacteraceae bacterium
CTCGTCGGTGAAGGCTGGATCGCCGAGCACGTCGCGCACGGCCACGGCGTGCGGGGTTTGCGACTGCACCTCCACTGTCGCGGTGCCCTCGTAGGTCTTCGGCAGGAACTGGATCGCCGTCCCTGCGGCCAAGAACAGCACTGCCGTCGCCACGGTGATGAAGAGCTTGCGGCGGCCAAGCTTGCGGGATACTTCCTGGAGGAAGGTCTGCTCCGCAGAGCCCTCCTCGAACCCGCCAAGCTGCGCGATTGGTGTCATGTGTGTTGCGATCCATTTCGGTTAGCACGCCACGGGCGCCCGCCTACGGGCGTGAACAAGCCGTTACTCAAACGATAACACATTCCGCCGAAACTTCAAAACTCACCGTTGGGTGAGTGCGTGGACCCCCGCGGCCCCCAGCGCGCGGCACAGCGCCAGCCCAAAGGCTGGGTAGTCCAGAAGGTAACGGCGCCAAAGCCGCCTTGGCTCCCGGAATAACCGATACGCCCAGCGCAAGTTCCACTTGTCGATGAGCTTCGGATAGTAGTTGATGCCACCGTTTAATTGATCGAGGTAACCCCCGCAAGTGAAGCCCACCCCGCGCCAGCCGACCTTGACCAGTTGCAACAAAAAATTCTCCTGGACGATGCTGCCCATGCCGCACACGATGATGTCCGGATCGAGTGCCCGGATCGCCTCGATCGTCGCCGCGCGATCGGCATAACCGTCGAAGGTTCCCACTACGTTAATTCCAGGAAACTCCCGCTCAAGTTGGGCGCGTGCCTGCTCGGCCACCCCAGGCCGCCCGCCGGCGAGCACGATGCGTGCCGCCCGCCCCGCCGCCAGCCGGAACACGACGGGCGCGAGCGAGGTGGTGTCGAAGCTGATCCGCGCGGCGTGGCGACGATGCAGCAGACGGATCGCGAGCGACATCCCGATCCCATCCGGAACCACCACATCGAACTCACGCAGCATCTCCCCGTAGTCAGGATGTTGGCGCGCAATGATCGTGGAGCCGGGGTTGACGAACGTCATCAGCCATGGACGCCGCCCTTGCAGCGCGTGCGCGACGGCGACTTCAACCGGATCCAGCGTCTCAACCACGTCCACCCGAATTCCGACAGTCGTAGTTTGGCTGATCGAGCCTAACACTGCGGCATCCCCTTAAGAGATCGTTAACCTTTCATCCCGTTTTATCGCGGAAACCCGTGAAACGTGAGACAAAAACCCGTCATCGCCACTGGATGCCGGATGGCCCGCTACCATTGCGGGAAGAACATGAACTCACGCCACGCCTGATTGCAGGGGTCGCGGACCGAATGTCCACGCCGCAATGCAGGCCCCCTCCTCACGACAGGCTCGCGACTCCGCTCGCGATCGGGCACACTCCGGTACGCGCTCGTCTCAGGGAGAAAGCTGCATGGCCTTCAAGGTCCAGGTCGGCCCGCCGCAGATCACCATTCACCAGGGCCAATCCGTCCTGGTCACTGAACCAGATGGCCAAATAACGTTTCCCACCGATCGCGGCCTGTATTTCTATGATACGCGCGTGCTCAGCGTCTGGGATATCCAGGCCAACGGCGAAGACTGGGATCTGCTCAATGGCGGCCCGCTCACCCATGACTGCGCCCGCATCTTCCTGACCAACCGGCGCTTCATGACCGAGGATGGGCCGATCGCGGAGCACAGCCTGTCACTCGTCAACAGCCGCATGATGGCGGGCGGCCTGCACGAGGACATCGACATCACCAATTTCGGGCTCCGCCCGGTGCGCTTCAATCTTGAGATCACGATGCGCTCCGACTTCGCCGACATCTTCGAGGTGAAGCAAGGCACGATGGTCCGCCGCGGACGCATCACCACCGAGTGGTCGAGCGCCCATGCGCGGCTGACCACGACCTATCGCAACCGCGACTTCCTGCGCGCGATCAGCGTCGTCGCGGTGCGCAGCGACGCGCCGCCGGTCTATGCGAACGGGCGGCTGAGCTTCGCCGTGGAGATCGACCCCGGCTGCACCTGGCACACCTGCCTGCTGTATGAGCTCGACAACGGAGAGAGAAAATTCCACGCCCCGCATGACTGCCCGGACCAGTCCGAGGAGTCCCACCAAGCCGAGGAGCGGCGGGAGTGGCGCCGGCGGGTGCTCAAGATCGCCGCGTCGAACGGCCAGTTCCAGGATTTCTACCGCCAGGCGGTGGACGACATGTCCGCGCTCCGCCTGCCGCTGGAGGGCACCGACCACATGGTGTTCGTCCCGGCGGCCGGCTTGCCCTGGTTCCTCGCCCCGTTCGGCCGCGACAGCCTGATCGTCTCCTTGCAGACCATGCTGGTCTACCCTGAATTCGCCCGCGGCGCCTTGGACGTGCTCGGCCGGTGGCAGGCCAAGGAGAGGGACGACTACCGCGACGCCGAACCGGGCAAGATCCTGCACGAGCTGCGCTATGGCGAGCTGGCCCACTTCAAGCTGATCCCGCACACGCCCTATTACGGCACCGCCGACGCGACGCCGCTCTACCTGACCACGCTCCACGCCGCATGGCGGGCCACCGGCGACCACGCGTTGCTCGAACGCCATCTCGGGACCGCCGAGGGGTGTCTCGAGTGGATCGACAACTGGGGCGATCGCGACGGCGACGGATTTCAGGAGTACCAGACCCGCTCCCCGGCCGGCTACGAGAACCTCGCCTGGAAGGACGCGGGCGACGCCGTGCGCTACCTGGACGGCACGCCCGTCAAGGGGCCGAAGGCTCTGGTTGAGCTGCAAGGCTATGTCTACGATGCCTGGCTGCGCATGGCCGAGATTTTCGACTGCCTGGGCAAGCCGGAGCGCGCGGCCGGGCTGCGCGCCAAGGCGCGCGAGTTGTTCGAGCGCTTCAACGAGGTGTTCTGGGACGAGGAGAGCGGCTTCTATGCCTATCTGCTGGACGGCAAGAAGAAGAAGGTGCTGAGCGTCGCCTCCAATCCGGGGCATTGCCTGTTCTCGGGCATCGTGCCGCCCGACCGGGCCGAGCGGGTGATGCGCCGGCTGATGGCGCCGGACATGAACAGCGGCTGGGGCATCCGCACCCTGTCGTCGAGGCATCCGGCGTTCAACCCGTACTCCTATCAGAACGGCTCGGTCTGGCCGCACGACAACGGGATCATCGCCGAGGGATTCAAGCGTTACGGCTTCCACGCCGAGGCAGCGGAGATCGCCCGCGATATCACCATCGCCTCCAGCCACTTCCAGCTCAGCCAAGTGCCGGAGCTCTATTCCGGCGTTCAGAGGACGGATGGCGGGTTCCCGGTGCAGTACCTGGGCGCCAACGTGCCGCAGGCCTGGGCCGCCGGCTCGGCGTTCATGCTCGTGCTGGCGCTGCTCGGCATCCAGCCGGACGCCCCCAACGACCGGCTGTATGTCGATCCTTGGCTGCCCGACTGGCTGCCGGACATCACCCTGACCGATCTGCGGGTGGGCCGCCATGTCCTCGACCTCCGCTTCGTCCGCGAGCGTGACGCGACCCACCTGGAGGTGACACGCGGCAACAAGCGGTTCGTCGAGCGCCGGAGTCTGATCGAGGCGGCGCGGCTGATGCGCGACGGGCCGAGCGCCTGAGGGTCGCGGCAATGAACCCGAGCACCACCGCCGCGGCGACGGTCCAGGCCCTTCTCCGGCACGGGATCGACACGCTGTACGCGCTGCCGGGGGTTCACAACGACCCCTTGTTCGACGCGGCGCACGGGGCCGCCGGGTTGCGGGTGATCCATACGCGCCACGAGCAGACGGCGGCCTACATGGCGCTCGGCGCGGCGCTCGTGACCGGACGCCCGCAAGCCTTCGCGGTGGTCCCCGGCCCTGGGCTGCTGAACGCCTCCGCCGCGTTGCTGACCGCGCTCGGCATGGACGCCCCGGTGCTGGCCTTGGCCGGGCAGATCCCGAGCTTCGCCATCGATCAGGGGCACGGCCACCTGCACGAGATCCCGGACCAGCTTGGCGTGCTGCGCCACCTCACCAAGTTCGCCGCCCGCATCGCTGCCCCCTATGAGGCCGGACCGCGCGTGGCGGAGGCGGTGCGCGCCGCGATCTCCGGCCGGCCCGGCCCGGTGGCGCTGGAATGTCCGATCGACACCTGGGCCATGACGGGTCCGGCCGAGATCCCCGGCCCGCTGCCGCGCAGCGTCCCGCCTCTTGATCGGGCCGCTATAGAGCGGGCAGCCGACCTCCTGGCCTCGGCGCAACGGCCCCTGATCGTGGCCGGCGGCGGCGCGCTTGGTGCCGGGACGGCGCTGGCGCGCGTGGCCGATCAGCTCGGCGCTCCGGTCTCCACCTTCCGGCGCGGGCGTGGGGCGATCCCGACCACCCATCCCCTTGCCGTGTCGTTCACCGAAGGGCACCGCTTCTGGCAAGAGGCGGATGTCGTGCTGGCCGTGGGCACTCGGCTCTATTGGCAGCAAAGCGTCTGGGGCGTCGATCAGAGCCTCCAGGTGGTGCGCATCGACATCGATCCCGCCGAGCCCGACCGTTTCCGCCGCCCGGCCTGCGCCATAATCGCCGACGCCGCTGAGGCGCTGTCCGCGCTCGGCGAGGCCCTCGCGGCACGCGGCCGGAAGCCCGCCGGCTGGGATGGCGCGCGCGAGGCCACGCGCGCCTGGTTCGACGAACGCCTCGCCCGGCTGGAACCGCAGATGAGTTTCCTGCGCGCCATCCGCGCGGCGCTGCCCGAGGACGGGATCTTCGTGGAGGATGTCACCCAAGTCGGCTTCGCGAGCCGCCTCGCCTGGCCGGTTTCCGCCCCGCGCCTCTATCTCTCGCCCGGCTATCAGGACAATCTCGGCTGGGCCTACGGAGCGGCACTGGGAGCGCAGGCCGCCCTGCCGGGGCGCAAGGTGGTGTGCGTCGCCGGGGATGGCGGCTTCATGTACCAGGCGCAGGAACTCGCGACGGCGATGCGCCACGGCCTGCCGGTGGTCGTGGTGGTGTTCGACGATGGCGCCTTCGGCAATGTGCGCCGCATCCAGGAGAGGCAGTACGGCAACCGCCTGATCGCCTGCGACCTGGCGAACCCGGATTTCGTCGCCTTCGCGCAAAGCTTCGGCGCGGCCGCCTATCGCGCCGCCACACCCGCAGAGTTGGAGGCGTGCCTGCGCGAAGCCTTCGCTCAAGCACGGCCGGCGCTCGTGCATGTGCCGGTGGGCGCGATGCCGAGCCCGTGGGACATGATCCTGCTGCCGCGCGTGCGGGGGCTTCAGGATGCGTGGCGGCCGGCGCTGCCGTAGGCTACTCGGAGAGGCGTTGTCGCAGTTCGGCGGCTGACCAGATCGGGATGGGGGCCAAGTCGCAGAGCGCGGTAAGATCGGCGTCGCCGCTGACCAGCGGTACCCCGGCGGTCAACGCCAATCGCAGGAACGCCGCGTCATCGCGATCGCGGATGTTGAAGGGAAGAACCGCTGACCCAGGCGCCGATATGACTTCCGCATAAGGCAGGAAGTCTTCAAGGAGGGTACGGCGTTCGGCTGCGCTCAGGCGGAACTTGGGATAGCGCAGCACGCGCAACAGTTCGTCCGTGGTCTCCCGGCAGATGACCGGGACTACGATCCCATTCGCCCATGCCCGCCGCAGCCAGGCGAGGCGCTGGCCAAACACCAGGGCGGATACGACGACGTTGGTATCGAATACCGCCCGCAAGGCGGCCAACGCGCCTCAGCGTTCTTTCCGCGCCCAGGCAACCGCGTCGGCCACATCATCAGGCGTGAGCCCCAGCGTCTCAAGCTTGCGACGGACCGCGCTGGCTGCTCCGGGCCGAACCGGGGTCAGCACTAGCCGATCGCCCTCGACCTCGACCTCGAAATGGGAGGGGTTGCCCGCCGCCTGGACGGCCTGACGGGGGAGGGTAAGCTGGTTCTTAGCGGTAAGCTTCGCGAGCATACAACGAAAGTAAGGAAGTAAGGAGCTGGAGGCAAGAGGGCCGTCCAATCGGAACGCTCAGCGGGGTTCGCGTGGCACTCAGCCTAGGCTGCGTAGACGAACCTGCCGGCGAAGATGGCCTGTGCTGCCGGGCGAATCAGGCGGGTCTGGGCGTTGGAACCTAGCCCGCTCCACAGGAACCGAGTGAGCCCGGATTGATCGTCTCGTTTCGCTCGGCTGGCGCTTGTAGACGTGAGCGAACACAGCGTTGAAGCGGCGCAGGCTACCAAAGCCGGAGAGGAACGTGATCTCCGAGATTGGCAAGGTTGTCGTGTCCAGGAGTCTTTTGGCCCGCTGAATTCGCGCGGTTTGCGCGACCACAGACGGGGAGGCCCCCAATGCCGGACAAAGAGCCAGTGCAGGTGGCGGCTGGTGATGCCCAGCCGCTCAGCCAAAGCATCGACAGAGGCTGCCTCGCCGTCGAGGGCGCCTTCCTCGATGATCAGACGCGCCGCACGCTCGACGGTTGTCAGGGTGCCTTTCCAGGCCGGACAGAAGGGAGCCGTCTCGGGGCGACAGCGCAGGCACGGACGGAACCCAGCGGCTTCGGCTGCCGCAGCACTCGGCAAGAAATCCACGTTGCGGCGAAACGGCAGCCTTACCGGGCAGACGCAACGGCAATAGACCCCAGTTGTCCGGACGCCGACAAAGAATCGGCCATCGAACGCAGGATCGCGCGCGAGCCAGGCGCGCTCGAACGTCGCCTCTTCACCCGAGTTCATGGGCAACATATACCACAAGCGTCGCGGGCCGGAGAGGATGAGGTCCGATTCCGGCCAGACTGCCGTCCGCGATAATCCCACGATGGCCCCGCGACATGCAGCGAGGTTCTGATGAGCAATCCGACAGCGATGTCCCGCACGGAGTGGGCGCTGTTGCTGCTCTTGTCCGTGCTTTGGGGTGGCTTATTCTTCTGATCTCATACCTGCTGTCGCCGCTCCAGCAACACGCGCACGAGGGGATGCGGGAGAGATGAAGGCCGACATCCCCAACCTTAGCTCGCTGAAAGGCAGTAAATGGAACATTTTTAGGCGCAAGCTGCTTCTAGCGCCGTTCTTAATCCAAGGAGGTTACGCCATGGCCAAGCCACCGGATGCCTTCAGTTTTGAGTATTTCGAGCGACTCCCCGATGCAGAGGCTGCTCCACAGGCTCAAGAATTCCTTCGGCAGCAGTTCCCTCCTGGTTCTGATGTGGCCCACGCTACTACCATGCTAAAAGCAGCCGGAGCTGATTGCCGAAATGGCGACTTTGGCAACGGAAGGCCTTTCGTGGGTTGCTACTATAGCAGACCCGGCCATGGCTTGATGGCGCTCGTGTCTACAATCGAATGGAAAATCATAATTTGGACTGATGCGTCGCGGACAAAAGTTTCGTCTATCGAGGTCGGTAGAGGTGCCACTGGACTTTAAGATCTTTTCCCATTTTCCAAAATCGCCGTTACTGCCCTTCCGCCCTTGACGATCGTCTTCGTGCGGTTCGCGGCCGCCGCCTTGCTGGTCTACGCCTATCTCTGGGCGCGCCATGATGATCCCGGCCGATATTCGGAGCTGGGCATCGTTCGTGGCTATGGGCCTGCTGAGCAACCTCATTCCCGCCGGCCTGATCGTCTGGGGACAGACGATGATCCCGAGCGGCCTCGCCTCGGTCATAGTCGCCACAACGCCGATCTTCTCGATTCTCGCCATCCACTTCACCAGCGCGGATGAAAGACTGAGCCTGGGGAAGGTGTCCGGCATGGCCGTCGGGCTCATCGGGGTATGCGCTCTGTTTCGCCTCAGCGCGACGGATGCCTGGAACGTGTCCAGCACTAGGATCGTCGGGTGCCTTGGCGCAGCAGTGTCCTATGGTTTCGCGAATGCGTTGGGACAGCGTTTTCGGCGCCTTGGAATCCCGCCTGCCGTTGGGGCACTGGGGCAGATGACGGCCGCCGCAGCCATGACACTTCCCCTGATGCTTGCGATAGAGACCCCCTGGAGACTTGCCATCCCAGATGCCGAGGTCTGGGCACCCATGGCCGGACTCGCCATCCTATCGACCGCCCTGGGCTATGTGGTTTTCTTCCGGATTCTCGCTACCGCAGGAGCCACAAACATTTCCCTCGTCACTCTCTTGATTCCCGTCAGTGCGGTGCTCCTCGGTAGCGTGGTTCTAGGCGAAGCGGTATCAGCCACTCAGGCCGTGGGCATGTTGCTGATTGCACTGGGACTGATCGCGATAGATGGGCGTGTAGCAGTTTGGGCGGGCTGGATAGTTGCAATGTCGCGCGGCTAAGCCGTACGGACAAACCGGCCATAAAGGGATTGCCTCGATCCGGGCGGGTGTGATTCGCCTGGCGCGAGGACGACGCCTTCGAAATCGTGTACTATCACTAGAAGGCACCGATAAGCGAAATCATCCAGCGTGAAGACCTGGGCAAGGCGGACTTCTCCGGCATTTCCAGTGGCGTGCCGATTGGTCCAGTGCATCCCGGCATGGTGTTAAATGAGGATTTCATGGCACCGCGCGGCTTGTCCGGCCGGGCTCTCGCAGCCGAGTTGGGCGTGCCCTCGAACCGCATCACGGAGATCGTTCGGGTTGGCGTGCCATCACCGCCGAGACAGCAATCCGCCTCGCGCGCTTCTTCGGCACGAGTGCCGAGTTCTGGATGAATCTTCAAGTGGCGCACGATCTGGAACAGGCCCGCGCCACGATGGGGAAGCTGCATAAGACTGCGGAGGAGGGCTCAAGCCGCCGGCCGCCGCCGCTCCCCCTCCGTCCGCAACTGACCGCACGCCGCCAGGATGTCGCGGCCGCGCGGCGTGCGCACCGGGGCGGCGTAGCCGGCGTCCATGACGATCCGCGCGAAGCGGGCGATCGCGTTGCCGCTGCTGGTTTCATACTGGCTGCCGGGCCAGGGGTTGAACGGGATCAGGTTCACCTTCGCCGGGATGCCGTGGATCAGCCGCACCAGCTCGCGCGCGTCCGCCGGGCTGTCGTTCACGCCCTTCAGCATGACGTATTCGAAGGTGATGCGCCGCGCGTTGGTGGCGCCCGGATAACGGCGGCAGGCGGCGATCAGCTCGGCGATCGGGTATTTGCGGTTGAGCGGCACCAGCTCATCGCGCAGGTCGTCGCGCACCGTGTGCAGCGACACGGCGAGGTTGACGCCCAGCTCCGCCCCGGCGCGGTCCATCATCGGCACCACGCCGGAGGTGGAGAGCGTGATGCGGCGCCGCGACAGCGCGATGCCCTCGTTGTCCATGACAATGCGCATCGCCTTGGCGACATTGGCGTAGTTGTACAGCGGCTCGCCCATGCCCATCAGCACGATAGTGGACAAGAGGCGCGGCGTCTCGCCGCGCGGGCTGGGCCATTCGCCGTAGGCGTCGCGCGCCGCCATGAACTGGCCGACGATCTCGGCCGCGCCCAGGTTGCGCACCAGGCGTTGCGTACCGGTGTGGCAGAACCGGCAAGAGAGCGTGCAGCCGATCTGCGAGGAGACGCAGACCGCGCCCCGGTCCTCCTGCCGGTCGGGGATGTACACCGTTTCCGCCTGCTGCCCGTCGCGGAAGCGGAACAGGAACTTGCGCGTCTCGTCGGCCGAGTCCTGCACCAGCGCCGCCTCCGGCCGGCCAATCACGAAGCGTTCGGCGAGCCGCGCCTGCAAGGGCCGCGCGATGGAGGACATGCGGGCGAAATCCGTCTCGCCCCTATTGTAGATCCAGTGCCAGAGCTGGCGGGCGCGGAACGGCGCCTCGCCGATCGCCGCCACCTCTTCGGCCAGTTCCTCGCGCGACAGGCCGACCAGCTCCCGCCTCCCGTCGGGAAGCTGGGCTGGCGGCGGATCGAACAGGGCGGATTTGGCGAGGATGCGCGCCCGCTCGGCCTCGGTGAGATCGAGCGCGGTCATGAGCGCGCCGGGCAGGCCTTGAGGATCGCCTCAAGGGCGGGGGCGAAGCCTTGCAGGCTGAACACGTCGGTCTGGCGGGCGGTGGCTGTTCCCGGCCCGCGCGCAATGGCCTGGCTTCCGTGACGCAATGCCGCGACCGTGGCCTTGCCGTCGCGGGCGAAGGCGTCGGAGGAGGCGGTGTAGAAATCCAGCCCGGTCTGGCCGACCTGCATGATGACACTGGCGCCCTTTGGGTAAGGGGCGTTGTTGGTGATCGCCACCTCGTCGCGGCTCGCGGGGCGCTCGGTCACGGTCAGCAGGGGCGCCGTGCCAGAGGCGGGCTGCGCCGAGCGGGCGCGGGTGAAGGCGTAGCACACGGTCTGCCCGTCGTGCTGGTAGCGCGCGGCAGTCCAGTCGGCGAACCGGCCCAGCTCCGTCGGTCCAGCGGCGGCATGTGTCGCGTGCGGGGATGAGGCGTGATGAGGCGCGGCCAGGGCAAGATGGATGCCGCCGCCAGCCAGGGCCGCGGCGATCAGGAGCATGTGAAGACGCATGGCGCACACATACGGTGCGCCTAGCCCGCCAGCAAGCGGATCTGAACGTTGCGCTACTTGCCGGCCCGCGCCTGGGTGACGGCGCGGCGCAGATCGGCGAGCTCGACCGCGCCGGGGATCAGCGTGGTGCCGATGATCAAGGCCGGGGTACCCTCGATTCCGAGTGCGTGGGCCTGGGTCAGATTGGCCGCGAGGCGTCGCTCGATCGCGGGATCGTCCATGTCCTGCTTCAGCCGGGGCCAGTCGAGGCCGGCATTCCGCGAGGCCATCGCCAGGCTCGCGTCGCTCGCCACGAATCCCGGCTGCATCAGCGCGGCGCGCAGCTTCTCATAGCCCCCCTGGCGCTGAGCGGCGAGCAGGGCGCGGGCGCCCAGCACACTGGCGGGGCCGAGAATCGGCAAATCCTTGAAAACGAGCCTGACCCCTTTGTCCTCCGCCAGGAGCGAGGCCATCGCCGGCTCCAGCCGCCGGCAATACGGGCAGCGCGTGTCGAAGAATTCGACGATGGTGACATCGCCCTTGGGGTTGCCCGCCACCGGGTCGGCGGGATCGACCAGGTGCCCGGATTGGGCGCGCAGGGCCTCGGTCTTGCGGCGGACCTCGTCCTGCCGCAGCGCCTCGATCGCTTCGCGCAGAATGGACGGGTCTTGCTTCAGCGCGTCGCGCAGGATTTGCACGATTTCTCCGCGCTGGGCGGGGGTGAAGGATTCGGCCGGCGCGGGCCGGGGTAGCGTGGCGAGGATCAGCAGGGCGAGGAGGGCGGGCAGGCGTATCATGCGCATTCCGGCTTATCCCGCGCGACAGGCGGCGAGGCAAGCGAGAGGGCATGATCCGGTTCATCATTCCTGAACGGGCTGAAAGGGGCAGGTATCGACGCGGCTTTATACGCAATCGCGGAACTCGGCAGGTGAGCGCGTTCGTATCGCGCTGGCGCTCAAACGCATGCCTTAGAAGTAGCGGTTGATCTCCGCCTCCGTGGGTAGGCGGCCGAGCTCATCCCGGAGGATGACGGCGATCTTGGCTTTGAGGAGGCGCTTCTTCTGCCATTGGATAGGTGTCGCTGCTGCCGTGTCAACATGAGCGTGTCAGAAACTCAGTCCACTTGTCGAGAAGTGAGACATTGATTTTGAGACAAGTTTCTGAGGCAGAATTCCGAGGCTGAGTCGGTCGGGAAACCGATAAAAACGCCTTGTCTCGAAAAACCATCGTTTTGTGAGACACGACAAAAGGAAGCTTGGGGAATATCATTTGACCACGTGCTGGTTTTGAAGGTCGAGAGTTTCCGCTTCATAGCTTTCGATACCGTCGCACAGCGCGAAGCACAACGCGAACATGCAGGCCGACTCACCCCTCGTCATTTGGTTGCCGGACCGGCCGAACCCGTCTATGGCACCCGGCTTCGGGCGGCACTGCAAGGGAGCATGGCGTGAGGGGCAGAGAATCGGGATTTGCCGGCCGGCTCGCGCGCGCCGCTTGGCTCGGCGCCGGCCTGGCTCTCGCGGGCTGCTCCGCCATCGATGTCGTGACCGGTCCCCTGACCGGCTCCGGGGGCGTG
>DATFDN010000521.1:0-22307 GCA_035252035.1 Acetobacteraceae bacterium
CGCATTCCGCCGCCCATCCGCATCCCGGCAAATGGCGGAATGCGCTCCGCTTTTCCGCCCTACTCTCCTATGGGCCGGCATCCAGAACGACTGAATGACCCCTCAATACGACCGCGGCATCCCCAGCACGTGCTGGCCGACATAGGCCAGCACGAGGTTGGTGCTGATCGGCGCGATCTGATACAGTCGGCACTCGCGCCATTTCCGCTCGATCTCGTATTCCCGCGCGTACGAGAAACCCCCAAACGTCTGCATCGCCGCCTCTCCCGCCTTCCAGGCCGCCTCGGAAGCCAGCAGCTTGGCGATGTTGGCATCCGCCCCGCATTCCTGGCCGGCATCGAACTGAGCGGCGGCGCGGCGGCAGATCATGTCCGCCGCCTCCAGCTCGGCCCAGGCGCGCGCGATCGGGAACTGCATGCCCTGGTTGGCGCCAATCGGGCGGTCGAACACCACGCGCTCCTTCGCGTAGTCGGTTGCCTTGCGGATGAACCAGCGCCCGTCGCCCACCGCTTCGCTCGCGACCAGGATGCGCTCGGCATTCATCCCGTCCAGGATGTAGCGGAATCCCTTGCCTTCCTCGCCGATCAGGTTCTCGGCAGGGACGCGCAAATTGTCGAAGAACACTTCCGTGGTGTTGTGGTTGATCATCGCCTGGATCGGCCGGATTTCCAGGCCACGCCCGGCCCCCTCCCGCAGATCGACCACGAACACCGACAACCCCTCGGTGCGCCGTCCCACTTGGTCCGCTGGCGTGGTGCGCGCCAGCAAGAGCATCATGTCCGAGTGCATGGCGCGCGAGGTCCATACCTTCTGCCCACTGATCACGTAATGATCGCCCTCGCGGATGGCGCGCGTCTTCAGCTTGGTTGTGTCCGATCCGGTGGTGGGCTCAGTCACGCCGAATGCCTGCAACCGCAGCCGGCCCGCCGCGATCTCGGGCAGGTAGGCGCGTTTCTGCGCTTCGCTGCCGTGACGGAGCAGCGTACCCATGATGTACATTTGCGCGTGCCCCTGGCTCGCCACGCAGCCCGAGGCATTGATCTCCTCCAGGATCACCGCCGCCGCGCGCAATGGCAGCCCGCTTCCGCCATATGCCTCCGGGATCAACGCACCGAGGAACCCTGCCGCGGTCAGCTCGTCCACGAATGCCTTCGGATAGGCCTGTTCGTCCTCCAGCTTCCGCCAATAGCCGCCAGGATAGCGTTCGCAGATGCGGCGGACCGAATGGCGCAGCTCTGGGTAGTCCTCGCCGATCGCAACCGTGGTCAGACCGTGGCTCATGGCTATCCCCCTCCGCACCACCAGCAGGGCAGGGTATAATAAGGAAATCAATAGGGAGGCGCATCCATGCACGTCACCATACGACCGCTGCATCCGGTGTTCGTGGGCGAGGTCTCAGGCATCGACCTGACCCGGCCGCTCACGCAGGAGGAGGTCGCGGCGCTGGAGGCCGGCATGGACCAATACGCCGTGCTGGTGTTCCACGATCAGCGCATCGACAACGACCAGCAGATGGCATTCACCCGGAACTTCGGTGCCATCGAGCCCGCGCGCGGCGGCAACATCACGCGTCCCGACCAGCAGCGCCTGCCGCCGGGAATGAACGACGTTTCTAATCTCGGCCAGGACAACAAGCCCTTGGCACGCGATGACCGGCGACGGCTGTTCAACCTAGCGAACCAGCTCTGGCACTCCGACAGCTCGTTCCGCGCGGTGCCGGCGAAATACTCGATCCTTTCCTGCCGGCTGCCCTCGTCTGCCGGTGGCAATACGGAATTCGCCGATATGCGCGCCGCCTATGACGCGTTGGACGAGCAGACCAAGGTGGAGATCGAGGATCTGGTGTGCGAGCACTCGCTGATCTACTCGCGCGGCACCCTCGGCTTCACCGAACTGACGGAGGAGGAGCGCGCCGCGTTCCGCCCTGTCCGCCAGCGTCTGGTGCGCACCCATCCGGTGACGGGGCGCAAGTCGCTCTATCTCAGTTCGCATATCGGCACGATCGTCGGCTGGCTGCGCCCGGAATCGCTCTCGCTGATCCGCGACCTGACAGAGCACGCCACGCAGCCGCGCTTCGTCTACGCCCATCAGTGGCGGCAATGGGATATTGTCATGTGGGACAACCGCCAGACGATGCACCGCGTCCGCCGCTTCAACGAAAGCGAGCCCCGCGACATGCGTCGCACGACGGTCGCCGGAGACGCGCCGACCGTGGAGCAACTGGCGGCTTAGCTGTGGCGACGAGTCCAGTCTAGGTTAACGGCCTAAGACCCCGCCGGCCGATTCTGCTTGCGCGCGATCAGCGCCGCCATATCGCCCACGTTCCGCAACGCCTCAATCTCGGCGGTGCTGAACTTGATCCCGAAGCGGACCTCGACCGCGACGAGAATGTTGATGTGGTTGACGGAATCCCATTCCGCGATGTCGGCGGCGGTGGTCGCGGGGTTGAGGCGGATCGCGTCATCGCCGAATAGATCCCGGAAGATCTCGTCTAGCCCGGCATAGATCTGGTCCATGGCCGTCTCTTGCCATTTTGGTTCGGTTTTGTCACGGAGTATCGTCAACGGGAGACACCGCCGCCGATGCCGACCAGCCGCCGCGCCCCGACGCTGACCACCAGGACAAAGACGGTGATGATCAGCGCGCCGGCCCAGGCCAGGGCGTGCCAATCGTCATACGGGCTGAGCGCGAACTGGAAGATCACCACAGGGACGTTCGCCATGGGGTGCGCCGGATTGGCGGTCCAGAACTGATTGCTGAGCGCGGTGAACAAGAGCGGCGCGGTCTCGCCGCTGATGCGGGCGACCGCGAGCAGGATGCCCGTGGTGATGCCGGTGCGCGCGGCGGGCCAGATCACCAGGGTGATCATCCGCCAGCGCGGCGCGCCGAGCGCAAGCGCGGCCTCGCGCAGCGACATTGGCACTAGGCGCAGCGTCTCGTCGCTGGTCCGCACCACGACAGGAAGCAGGATCAGCGACAGCGCGATAGCCCCGGCCCAGCCGGAGAAATGTCCGCTCTGCCGCACCACGATCTCATAGACGAACAACCCGATCACGATTGAAGGGGCGGAGAGCAGGACATCGTTGGTAAACCGGATCGCCTCGGCCAGCCAGCGCAGCCTTGCGTACTCGGCGAGCCAAGTGCCGGCCATGACCCCAACCGGGGTTCCGATCGCGGTGCCGATGGCCACCATCAGAAGGCTGCCGAACAGCGCGTTGAGCAGCCCGCCCATCACGCCTGGCGCCGGGGTCATCTCGGTGAACAGGCGCGGGCTCAGCGCGGTCGCGCCGTTGATGATGGTGGCGCCCAAGATCCAGAACAGCCAGAACACGCCGAACAGGGCCGCCGCCGCCGACAGCGACAGCGCGATCCGGTTGTAGATGGCACGGCCCGCCGCAGCCTGCGCGCGCCATCGCCACGCGGGGGGAGCGCCATCAGCGCCCGCCCCGGCGGGCCACGCGCATCAGCATCAGCTTGCCGGCGCACAGCACGACGAACGTGATGACGAAGAGTAGGAAGCCGAGCGCGATCAGGGAGGAGACGTAGAGTGGCGAATCCGCCTCGGTGAACTCGTTGGCGATCGCGGCCGAGATGCTGTTGCCCGGCATGAGCAGGGATGCGCTCAGCTCGTGCGCGTTGCCCAGCACGAATGTCACCGCCATCGTCTCACCCAGCGCGCGGCCGAGACCAAGGAAGATGCCCCCGACCACGGCGGTGCTCGTGTAGGGCAGCACCACCTTACGCACCACCTCCCAGCGCGTCGCGCCGACCGCGAACGCCGCTTCCCGGAGCTGGCCAGGCACCAGCGCGAAAACGTCCCGCATCACCGCGGAGATGAAGGGGATCACCATGATCCCGAGGATGATCCCGGCGGTCAGCATCCCGATCCCAAGCGGCGGGCCGCTGAACAGCGCGCCGATGCCGGGGATCGGCCCCAGCTTGTCGTTCAGCCAGGGCTCGACGTGGTCGGCCATGACGGGGACGAACACGAACAGGCCCCACATGCCGAATATGATCGAGGGCACGCCGGCCAGCAGCTCGATCGCGACGGCGACCGGACCGCGCATCCAGCCCGGCGCCACCTCGGTCAGGAAGACGGCGATACCGAAGCTCACCGGCACCGCGATCAGCATGGCGATCAGCGATGTAACCAGGGTTCCATAGATCGCGACCCCCGCGGCGAACTGCTTTTCGACCGGGTTCCAGGCCGTGCCATAAAGGAAAGCAAGCCGAAGGCGCGGAACGCGGGCAGGCCGCCCGCGAACATCGCCGCCGCCGTGGCAACGAGCACGGCCAGCACAAAGATGGCCGCGCTCCCCGCCGCCAGGCGGAAGGCGTGGTCTGGGACGGCCGAGCGCCGCGCGCGCGGACGATCATGACCTGTCGCTTGGGTCGCCGACACGATGGCTTGCCTCTGCGAGAACTAAAAGTGGATGTGCGAACCGATATACTCTTCCACGTGCCCCACCAGCGTGGGCGGCAGCGGCACGTAGTCGAGGCTCTCGGCCAGTTGCTGTCCATGCTCCAGCGCCCAAGCGAAGAACGTGATCGCGGCCTTGGCGCTCGCCGGGTTCTTCGGTTGCGTGGGCATCAGCACGAAGGTGCTCGCAGCGAGCGGGTAGGCGTCCTGGCCCGGCGCATTGGCGATCACAAGGTCAAAGTCCTGGACCGACTTCCAGTCCGCGCTCGCCGCCGCGGCCTGGAAGGAGGCGCTGCCCGGCGGCGGGTAGTTGCCAGCGGCGTTCTGCACCAGCGCATAGGTCATCTTGTTCTGGATGACGTACGCTTACTCGACGTAGCCGATCGAGCCCTTGATGCGTTCGACATAGGCTGCCACCCCCTCATTGCCCTTGCCGCCGACGCCGGTCGGCCAGGCGATGGAGGTGCCGATGCCGGCCTTCCGCTTCCATTCGGGGCTGACCGCGGAGAGGAACGTCACAAAGTTGTACGTGGTGCCCGACCCGTCCGAACGATGCACAACGTAGATCTGCTCGTCGGCCAGCTTGATGCCCTGGTTGAGTTTGGCGATCTCGGGGTCGCTCCACCTCTTGACCTTGCCAAGATAGATGTCGGCGAGCACAGGGCCGCTGAGCTTGAGCGCTCCCGATTTCACCTCGGGCAGATTCACGACCGGAACGATGCCGCCAATCACCACGGGGAACTGCGCCAGCCCCGCCGCTTGGATGTCGGGAGGCGAAAGCGGCGCGTCGGTGGCCCCGAAATCAACCGTCCTGGCCTTTATCTGCGCAATGCCTCCGCCCGAGCCAATCGACTGGTAGTTGATCTGCACGCCATTGAGCTTGGCGTACTCCGAGGACCATTTGGCCAGTATGGGATAGATGAAGGTCGAGCCAGCGCCGGTGATCTGCTGCTGGGCTCGCGCCGTGGGCGCCAGCAAGGCGCCTAGCGCCATGGCGGCCGCGGCAAGCCCAAGAACCCGTCGTCGCATGTCGTGTCCTTGCTTCGTTTCCATTGGCGATGCGTGGCGGCACCCTATGATGCGGGACCAGCAAGGCCAGTGACATTTCGATGACGGTGCCCATGACCGACACGCTGCCCCAATACGAGCTGTTCGCCATCCGCTATGCCACACGCAGTGGTCGGCGGGCCGAGAATTTCATCGGCGGCGATCCCCATGACGCGCCGATGCCGATGGACTATTTCGTCTGGCTTGCGCTCGGCGCCGGGCGGGCCGTCGTGATCGACGCCGGTTTCACCGAAGCCACTGCCCGCCGGCGCGGGCGCACCTTCCTGCGCTGCCCCATCGATACCCTGTCCCTGTTTGGCGTCGCGGCCGAAACGGTCGCGGATGTCGTGCTCACCCATCTGCACTACGATCACGTCGGCAACTTCCACCGTTTCCCGCGCGCGTGCTTCCACCTCCAGGAAACGGAGCTGCACTACGCGGTTGGCCGCTACATGCGCTATCGCCGGCTCGCCCACTCCTTCGAGGTGGAGGACGTGGTCGGGATCGTGCGGCTGAACTACGCGCGCCGGGTCAGGCTGCATGAAGGACGGCACGATCTCGCGCCGGGGATCGAACTCCATCCCGCGCCGGGCCATTCGGCGGGGCTGCAATTCGTGCGGGTCCACACGACGCGAGGCTGGGTCGTCGTCGCCTCGGACGTGACGCACTACTACGAGAACATGGACACCGAGCGGCCGTTCACCACGGCGCTGCATATCGGCGAGATGCTGAGGGGATACGACCTGCTGCGCGCCGCCGCGCCGACCCCCGCGCACATCATCCCTGGCCACGACCCCCTGGTGATGCGCCGCTATCCCCCGCCACGGCCGGAGCTGGACGGGATCGCGGTGCGGCTGGACGTCGCCCCCGCCGGGTGACGCGGGCGGACGAAGCTACACGGGTGAGCACCATCCCGGTGTGAGCCAGATCACACCGGAACGGCCTTCCAGAGGACAATATCCCGCCAGCCTATCCCGCGTTCGGCCCAGGAGCCGGTCATGAACCGTTTGTCGAGCCCAGTGGCGGCACTGAAACCCCGCTACGATGCCGTTGTTGTCGGTTCCGGCTATGGCGGTGCGATCGCGGCATCGCGTCTCGCCCGAAGTGGACAGGCGGTGTGCCTTCTGGAGCGCGGGCGCGAGTTGCTCCCCGGCGAGTATCCCGACACCGCGCCCTTGGGAGTGCGGGAGGTTCAGATCGACAGCCCATCGCACAGGATCGGCTCGCCGACGGGCCTGTTCGATCTCCGCGTCAATGATGACGTGAACGTTATGGTCGGTTGCGGCCTTGGCGGCACCTCGCTCATCAATGCCGGCGTCGTCCTTGAGCCGGACCCGCGCGTGTTCGAGGCTGCGTGCTGGCCTGCGCCGTTCCGCGAAAATCCCAGCCTGCTCGCGCCATACTATGCCCGTGCCCGCGCCATGCTCCGCCCCGCGCCCTTCCCCGAGGAGGATGCGACCCCCGCCAAGCTGCGAGCCCTACAGCGTGCCGCCGCGGACGCACCGGGAGAGTTCTACCGCACGCCGGTGGCGGTGAACTTCCAGGGTGGCCTCAATGCCGCCGGCGTCGAACAGGCCGCCTGCACGAAATGCGGCGATTGCTGCTCGGGTTGCAATGTTGGTGCCAAGACCACGACATTGATGACCTATCTGCCCGACGCGGTCGCGCATGGGGCGGAGATATTCACCCGCATCCGGGTCAGCCACATCGAACAGGCCGCGCGGGGCTGGCGCCTGCATTTCGAGGTTCTCGAACCCGGCCGGGAGCACTTCGATCCGCCGGCGAGCTTCGTCGATGCCGATATCGTCGTCCTCGCCGCCGGCGTGCTTGGCTCAAGCGAGATCCTGCTCCGCTCCGCTGAACGCGGCCTGGCGCTGTCGGCGCAACTCGGCCGCCATTTCTCGGGGAACGGGGATGCCTTGGGTTTCGCTTACAACGCCGACGCCCCGATCCATGGCGTGGGCGCCGGCACCCATTCTCCGGAAACCGCCGGCGTCCCTGGGCCATGCATCAGCGGCGTCATAGACCGGCGCGACGGGGGCGATCTGGACTCGGGCTATGTCGTCCAGGATGCGGTCATTCCCGGCGCGCTCGCGCCCTCCCTCCCGCTGCTGTTCGCCGCCGGGGCCGGTGGCGAAGAGGGTGGGCCTAGCCTCGCCACCCGGCTGAGAACAGCTTGGGACGGGCCGTACAAGGGCCCAGTCGGGCACACGGCGACGCTGCTGGTCATGGGCCATGACGAGGCCCGGGGCGAACTGATCCTCGAACAAGGGCGCCTGCGCGTGCGCTGGCCCGACGCCGGGTCCGACGCCTGCTACGCGCGTGCCGACGCGGCGATGCAGCAGATCAGCGAGACCCTGGGCGCGACCTACACGCGCGATCCGCTCTCCTCGCGCCTCCTTGGTCATCGGGTCATCACGGTCCATCCGCTCGGCGGCTGCGTCATGGCCGAGGACGCGGAACGAGGCGTGGTCGATCACAAGGGGCAGGTGTTCGCCGGACACGAAGGCACGACGCTGCACGAGGGGCTGTATGTCTGGGATGGCTCCATCATTCCGCGCTCGCTCGGCGTCAATCCGCTCCTGACGATCTCAGCCCTGGCGGAGCGGGCGGCGGGGCTGCTGGCCGCTGAACGGGGTTGGCAAGAGGACGGGGCGGCGGCACGGCCTCTTCCCCCCACGCTGAAGCGACCCGGCCTGCAATTCACCGAGCGGATGCAGGGGTGGCTGCTGCCCGGCGCCGAGGTCCGCGACGAGGCGTATCCCGACGCGTACCGCGCGGCACTGGAACCGCGCGGCGCCATCGACCCCAAGGCGACGCCGTTCTCGTTCACACTGACGGTGGTCTCGAATGATCTCGTCGCGATGCTGGATGATCCCCAGCACGAGGCCGTGATCCATGGCATTGTCGAGGCCCCATTCTTGTCCAGCAAACCGCTGCGCGTGACCGAGGGCAGATTCCGGCTGTTCACGCTCGATGCCACTGATCCGGACGGCCGGCGCATGGAATACACCCTGACGCTGCTCTCGGAGGAGGGCACGCGGTATGCGCTGCGCGGATTCAAGTCCTTGCAACACGGCAGCATCCTGCGCCTATGGCCGGAGAGCACGACCCTTTTCATGATCGTGGACCGCCTCGATGGCGATGCCGCCACGGCGGTCGGCGCTGGAATCCTGCATATCAAGCCGGCCGATTTCCTACGTCAGCTCGCGACGATCGAAGTAGCGCGCACGTCCTCGGAGGCCGAGCGGCTTCGGCTCCTGGCACGGTTCGGGCGCTTCTTCGCGGGCACCTTGTTCACGCTCTACGGCGGCATTGCCGACGTGGCGGACGGCGAAGCTCCGGCGGCGGCGATCCGCAAACGGCGCCCGCTCCGCGCGCGCGCCCCGGAGCCGCATGGGATCACGGCCCCCGACGGCACCGAGCTTCTGCTCACCCGCTACAGGGGCGGCGACAAGGGGCCGGTGATCGTGGCGCACGCCTTCGGCGTGAATTCCCTGTCCTATTCGACGGATACCGTCGAGACGAACTTGGTGGAGTTCCTATGCGCCCGTGAATTCGATGTTTGGCTGTTCGATTACCGGGCAAGCCCGCTGCTGGCCGCTTCCGGCACGGACTACACGATCGACGACATCGCCACGCAAGACTGGCCTACCGCCGTCGAGTATGTCCGCGCGCACGCGGGCGTGGACAAAGTGCAGGTGATCGCGCATTGCGTGGGATCGATGTCCTTTCTCATGGCGATGCTCGCCGGGATGCAAGGGGTGCAATCCGCGATCTGCTCCCAGCTCACTCTGCATCCCGTGTCGTGGTGGACCAACAACATCAAGGCTCGGATCAATCTTGCGCGCAAACTGCGGGAGCTTGGTGTCAAGTCCGTCAATGTGAACTGGCGCCACGGACCATTGACCGATATTCTCGACCTACTCCTGCGACTTGATCCCATTCCCGCTGGCGAGTATTGCCAGATCGAGACATGCCACCGGATCTTCGGGCTGTTCGGGCCGTCGTACAAGCACGCGCAGCTCAACCCGATGACCCATGCGGCGATCCACGAGATGTTCGGCCTCGCCGGCGCCACCGCCTTCGAGCATATCGCGGTCATTCTCAACAAAGGGCATGTGGTCGATAGGAATGGCAACGACGCCTACATGCCGCATCTCGACCGCCTCGCCTTCCCCATCTTCTTCATCGCCGGAGCTGATAACAAGGAGTTCTACCCGGTGACATCCGCGCGCACCTACCAGGTGCTTTGCGACCGCAACGGACCGATCCACTATACGCGGCGGGTCTTCGACGATTACGCGCACATGGATTTCTTCGTCGGCAAGAACGCCGCGCGGGACATATTCCCGGCGCTCGCGACCTATCTGGAGAGCACCGCCGAGAAATCGAGAACTATGATGAAGTAGGGCGGAAAAGCGGAGCGCATTTCGCCCCTTGCCAACCATGCGTGCGAGTGGCGGATTGCGCTCCGCTTCTCCATCTCACGCCTATGGGCGCCCATTGACACCGGTAGCGGTAAGCCGGAACGCGGTCCGGCCCGACTTGGCGGTGAGCGGGACGGCTTCGAGCAACGCCGCCGCTTTCCGTTCCAACCCAGTATATCCGCCCGCCCGAGCCGTGTCACGCGCGCGCGACAGAAGCGCGCGTGCGGCATCAGCGTCCCCGCTCCGGTGCGCGATAACGCCAAGGGAGATCTGGATTCGCGCCTGGGCCGCGCTCGTCTCCCGCCACCGTGGATTGCACGCGGCCTCCCGCAAGTATCGCTCCGCCCGGCGGCGGGCGATCGGCAGGACGCGGAGCAGGAACAACAGATCGCGCACCGACACCCGCACGCTGGTCCGCGCCGAGCGTCCCTTCCGCGCGAGAAGCGAGACGTAGATCTCCCCGAGCACGAGCCGGCCGTAGTAGGTCAGGGCGACATATCCATCCTGCTCCCTCTGGCGCGTGGCGGCCTCGATCCAGCGTATCCCCGCCCGGATCTTTCCTGTCATCATCAGCGCGACGCCAATCGGAGCATCGAGTGCCGTGGCCAGATTCATATCCTGCTGCGCGGCCGCCGCCGAGCGGGTGGCAAGTAGGAGGGCGAGGCCCTCGGCCGGCTGGCCGGTGAGAGCGAGCACGGTTCCCTTTAGACCTAGGCCAACTTGCCGGTCGGCTTCCGTCACCGCGCTGGAGAGACTCAACTCGGCGTGCTGCATCGCGGCCGCGAACTGACGATCCTGAGCACCGATCCACCCCATGAGCCAATGCGCGAAACTCCGCGCCCGCGCATCGTCGTAGAGGCGTCCTTGCTCCGCCAATTCCAAGGCGGCCCGATGCGCGGGGGCTAGTTCGCCATCGTGCAAATGGTGGATCGCAAGCTGAAATCGCGCGGCACAGGCGAGATAGCTGTCGCGCACTTGCTCTGACGCTTCAATGATCTCGCGTCCGAGCCGCGCGACCTCAGAGAATCGCCGCCCGTCGTCGCACGCGCTCAACACCTTCATTTGGACAAGCTTCGCATAGGCGGCGGCGGCCAACGCGCCGAGTTCCTCCGCCAACGCCAACCCGCGGCGAGCGATCCGATCGGCTCCGGCGAAGTCGTGCCAATGCAGCAAGGCATGAGCGTAGCTGCCAAGCACGAGGCACAGCTCGACGGAGTTGCCCCGCGCCTCGATCTCCGGCAGGTAGCGCTTTGCCATGTCGGTGATGCGGCCAAATGCGCCAGTCAGCTCCAAGATGCGCATTCGCCTGACGACGATCTCCGCCAGGCGCGTCCGCGCCGGCGAGCCGGGCTGGTCCACGAGATCGCTCGCCGACTTCAGGAACTGCTCCGCCTCCTCAAGTGCGTAGATTGCGAGGCGCTTGTCGGCGGAGATCAGAAGATACTCGACCGCCTTTCCAGCATCGCCCGCCGCGGCGAAGTGGTGCGCCAAGGCTTCCGCATGGGCCTGCGGCCGGTCCGCGCAGCTTCGTTCAAGCGCGGCGGCAATCCGCTTGTGAAGCAACCGCTGATGCGAGGCCAGGAGGCTTGCGAGAACGGCCTCATGCACCAGCCGATGCTTGAACGCGAACTCGGCGCCATCGGACTGCACCGGATGGACGATTCCTTCCGTGTCCGTTTCCAGCATTCCCTTGACCTCGCCGGCGGGAAGGCTCGCCACGGCGGCCACGAGGTCGGGCGAGAAATTCAGGCCGACCGCGGCGGCGATGCCAAGCAGGCGGCGCGGCTCGGCACCGAGCCGGTCGAGGCGGCTGATCGTGATATGGGCAACCGTATCGGGAATTTCGGATTGCCGGACCCGGCCAGCGTCCAAGTCGGCGGGGCGCGCATCCCGGTCCAGAAACAAGCTCAGCAATTCCTCGGCGAACAGCGGATTTCCCTCGCTGCGCTGAACAACGGTTTGAATGATGTCGCGGGGCACGCCATCCCAGCGCTGGACAACAAGTTGCTCCATCCCGCTCGCGGATAGCGGCGCCAGCGCCACGACGGCGCTCCGGTTGGGCGGTTCCCACCCTGACGATCCCGCCAGCCTGGAGCTCATCAGCAAAAGCAGCGGCAAGTCCGCGTGGGCCTCGATGAACTTCCGCAGGAATTCCTGCGACAAGGGATCGATCCAGTGGATGTCCTCCAGCACCAGGACCGCGGGCGCCCTGACGCAAGCCGCCTCCAGCAATCGCGCCAGCAAGGCTTCGGTCCGGCCACGGAGCACCACCGGATCAGTCCCCTGAAGGAGGCTGTCCGATCGCCCGAGGCCAAGGAGGTTCAGGAACAAGGCGGCGTTCTCGTCGCTCTCCACACCCAGGGTCTTCAGTGCGCGACGAATCCGTGGAAGAGCCTCGGCCTCGGACGCCATCAGTCCCAACCCGAAGGCGCGACGGAGAGCATCCGTCAACACCATGAAGGGCGCTCCCTGGGAACCTGGCGTGCAGTCGCCGTTCAACACGGTTCCTCCCGTGGAACGGATTCGCTCGCAAACCTCGTGCAGCAGACGGGATTTTCCGATCCCCGGATCGCCGGTCACGACCACGACCTGCAAGCCCTCGGCCACGGCGCGCTCGACCCGAGCAAGCAGGAGCGCGATTTCGGCATCCCGCCCGATGCACTGGGTCAGGCGGGCTGGATCGAGCCTCGCAGCGAACCGCGACCGTGACTCGCGCGGCCGGAGTGCCCGCCAAGCCGGAACCGGCGCGGGAAACCCCTTCAACTGGGCTTCGCCCAAGAAATCAAATTCGAACAGGCCGCCGAGCAGATGCCGCGTCCTCTCATCGACGACAAGGCTCCCTGGGGGCGTGATGGAAAGCAGGCGGGCAGCGAGATTGGGCGTACTTCCAAAAACGGGAATTTCGCGCGCTGCGCCCGCTCCGATCGCCTGGTCCACGATGACGGCGCCGGTTGCGATGCTAACGCGAAGCTGCAACGCCAGCCCGGCATCCAATGCCGCGACCGCTTCGAGCAAGGCGAGACCCGCCCGGACGGCGCACTCGGCATCGTCCTCCCGCGCGGCGGGATAGCCGAAATAAGCCAGGACGCCGTCGCCCAGATACTTGGCGATGAAACCTCCATGCCTGTCGATCACCGCGGCAGCCGCGTCCTGATAGGACCGGAGGAGATCTCGAATGTGCTCGAGATCCAGCATCGCGGTTAGTTGACAAGAGTCAACAAGATCACAGAACAAGACGGTCAGAGGGCGCCGCGCCGCCTCGGGATCGAATGTCATGGAGGCCGGCACTCTGTACCTCCCAGCTGGGGCGAGCGACACCAAGCTGATCGATCCGAACCAGCCGACACGGCCGCGGCGCGGCGCGGCGCCCTACAGGCGGAGGCCGGCGGGGCGCTTGGCCCGGAGCGATCAGTACATATGTTGCCCGCCATTGATCGACAGCGTACTGCCAGTGATGAAGTCTGCATCATCAGCGGTCAAGAACGCAACCCCGCGGGCGATATCCCCAGTCCGGCCGAGACGGCCTACGGGAATACGGGCAACGATCTTTTGTAGCACGTCGGCCGGGACGGCGCGCACCATTTCCGTATCGACATAGCCTGGTGCGATGGCGTTGACGGTGATGCCGAACCGCGCGCCTTCCTGGGCCAGCGCCTTCGTAAAGCCATGGATGCCGGATTTCGCGGCGGCGTAGTTCACCTGCCCATACTGGCCGGCCTGGCCATTCACGCTGCCCACGTTGACGATGCGGCCGAACTTCTTCTCCCGCATTCCATCCCACGTGACCTTGCACATGTTGAAGCACGAGCCGAGGTTGGTATCGATCACTTGGTCCCACATCTCGCGCGTCATGCGCTGGAGCGTGCCGTCGCGGGTGATGCCCGCGTTGTTGACCAGAATTTCCACCGGACCGAGTTCAGAGGCGATTTGCCGCACCGCCTCCTGGCACTGGGCGAGGTCGCTCACGTCGAAGCGCATGACCTTGAGGCCGGTCTCATTGGCGAAGGCCCTTGCCGCCTCGTCATTGCCGGCATAGCTGGCCACGACGGTGCGGCCCTGGGCCTTGAGCGTCTTGCTGATCTCAGCCCCGATCCCCCGCGTGCCTCCGGTCACAAGCGCCACTCGTGCCATGGTCGTTCTCCCCTTGCTGGTTTGCGCCTCGGAAACGCTAATCCGCCCGGTCCGGATGCGGGAGCCGGGTTGAGGCGGCCTCCGGAGGATGGCACCATGCCGGGCGAAGGGGAACCATCATGGCGGTCAACAAGGTTTACGCAAACGCGCGTGACGCGCTCTCCGGCTTGCTGCGAGACAACATCACGGTCCTCTCGGGAGGCTTCGGCCTGTGCGGCATCCCCGCCGCGCTGATCGAGGCCATTCGGGAGAGCGGGGTCAAGGGGTTGACAGTCGTTTCGAATAACGCCGGGATCGACGATGTGGGCCTCGGCGTGCTGCTGCGCACCCGCCAGATCCGCAAGATGATCAGCTCCTATGTCGGCGAGAACGCCACCTTCGCCCAGCAATACCTGGCGGGTGAGCTGGAGATCGAGTTCAACCCCCAAGGCACGCTGGCGGAGCGCATCCGCGCGGGCGGGGCGGGCATACCTGGCTTCTACACCGCGACCGGGGTCGGCACGCAGATCGCCGAGGGCAAGGAGACCAAGGTCTTCGACGGCCGGACCTATGTGTTGGAGCGCGGGCTGCGCGGCGACCTTGCCGTGATCCATGCCTGGAAGGCCGATCCCGAAGGCAACCTGATCTATCGGAAGACGGCGCGGAACTTCAATCCGATCATGGCGACGGCGGCGGCGGTGACGGTGGCCGAGGTGGAGGAACTGCTGCCGCTGGGATCGCTCGATCCTGATTGCATCGCCACGCCGGGCATCTTCGTTGACCGGATCGTGAAGCTGGACCATGTCGAGAAGCGGATCGAGCAACGCACCGTCCGCGCGCGGAGCTGAGGGGAGTAGGGGAATGGCCTGGACACGCGACCAGATGGCCGCTCGCGCGGCTCGCGAGCTGAAGGACGGGTTCTATGTCAATCTCGGCATCGGCATTCCAACCTTGGTGGCGAACCACATCCCGGAGGGCATGTCGATCCAGCTCCATTCCGAAAATGGCATGATGGGCATGGGACCGTTCCCGTTCGAGGGCGAGGAAGACGCGGATCTCATTAATGCTGGCAAGCAGACGATCACGGAACTGCCCACCACCAGCTACTTCGACAGCGCCTCCAGCTTCGCCATGGTGCGCGGCGGGCATATCGACATCTCCATTCTGGGCGCGTTGCAGGTGGCCGAGAACGGCGACCTCGCGAACTGGATGATCCCCGGCAAGATGGTGAAGGGTATGGGCGGCGCGATGGACCTCGTGGCCGGGGTGCCGCGCGTGGTGGTGCTGATGGAGCATACCGCCGGCGGCAAGCCCAAGCTGCTGCACCGCTGCACCCTGCCGCTCACCGGCGCCGGTGTGGTCGACCTGGTCATCACCGATCTCGGCGTCTTCGACGTGGGCAAGGAGAAGGGCGGGCTGAGGCTGATCGATCTGGCGCCAGGCGTGACGCTGGAGGAAATTCGCGCCAAGACCGAGGCGGCGTTCACGCCGGCGCCGGGATTGGCGGCGGCGGCCTGAAGAAGCTCAGCGGCGGGCCTGGACGGACCGGGACCGGGTCGAGGGCACTGCCCCAGAGCCGGTCCCCGGCGCGGGCGAGCAGCAATACGTCGGATTTGAGCCACGTGTAGATGCGCGTCCGGGCCTCTGGCGCGAGCGGTCCGCCCAAGGCGATGAGGCAGCGGAGCGCGGACAGATCCGGCCGCCGCCCAGCACGCTGGAAGGCCGCGTTCGCCAACACGCCCGCGTCCGCGACCAAAACCGTCGCCTGCTCCTCGGCCGTTATCGACAAGAGAGCCGGGGGAGGCGGCGGGGGGATGAGAACGACTTGAGTGCGGTAGCGCAGCGCCAACCGCCATGGCTGTGGCGGCCCAGCGGCGACAAGCACGCGATCATCTGGGCGCAGATCAGCGTGCAGCAACACCTCGGCGTATTGCCGCACCGTCTCAAGCGCACGCGCCGGGGCTGGTGTTTCCCCCACCTCACCCCGGTCCTCTCCGCCCCCGAGGGCAGAGAGGAAGCTAAGGGGTAGCCCGGCGAACGCGGCCAGTGCATCGCTGAACCCGGCTGGATCGGCGGCCGACCATGCGATCAGCCTCTCCCATCCCTCAAGCTCCCCCCGCCCGGTCGCACGCAGCCAGTGCAGGAACGCCCACGCGTTGCTGGTGACAATCTGCTCGGGATGGGGGACGTGCAGGGTGCGAGCGGTCACAGTGGCGGCGCATCCAATGACGTGGGCGGCGCCTCGCGCGCCGGCACGCCGAGCAGCGCACCCAGGCTGCTCGCCATGTCGGTCGGGATCAAGATGGTTGCGCCACGATCCTTGTTCATTTCGTAAAGCAGATTCATCTGACGCAGCCGTAACGCCGTGGGATCGGCGCCATAGAGCTGCGCCGCCTCCAGCACTTGCTCGGCAATGGCGCGCTCGGCCGAGGCGAGGGTCACGCGCGCGACCCGCTCCCGCTCGGCCTGCGCCTGGCGGCTCATCGCGTCTTGCAGATCGCGCGGGATGGCCACGTCGCGGATCTCCACGCTGCGCACCGATATGCCCCAATCGAAGGTCTTCTCGGTGATCACCACGCGAAGCTGTTCGTCGGCGGAACGCCGGTCCGACAGCAGGCGGGCGAGATCGGAAGCGCCGATCATCTCGCGCAGGCTGGTCTGCGCGACGCGCTCGATCGCCTCGCGGTAATTGGCGATGCGCACCGCTGCCGCCGCCGCGTCGGCTACCTGCCAGAAGACGATCGCATCGACGCCGACCGCCACCGTGTCGCGCGTCAGCGCCTGCTCGGCGCTGATCGTGCTGGTCTGGATGCGCAGATCAATCACCTGCGTCGCACGGTCGATCAGCGGAAGCAGCAGATAAAGGCCCGGCCCCTTCACCTTGTGCAGCCGTCCCAGGCGCAGGATGACCGCGCGCTGCCATTCGGCGGCGATGCGCACGGACAGCACCAGGACGAGCGCGATCACCCCAAGGATGACGTACAGCGCGATCACGCGGCCGGCTCCCGCCGCGCGAGGGGGCGCAGGGCCGCCTGAAGCTCCGCGAGATCGGATTCGCCCGCCGCGGCTGCTTCACTCTCAAGCCGGCGAAAGGCCGCGAGCACGCGCGCACCCAGGGGAGTGAGCGCCGCTCCCCCGCCTCCGGCGCCTCCCTTAGCCGCCTCCACCAGCGGGCCGGCGAACATGGCGTTCATCTCCTCGGCCAGCGACCAGGCGCGCTTGTAGCTCATCCCCATCCGCCGGCCCGCCGCGGCGATCGAGCCGGTCTCGGCGACGCGCTCCAGCAACTCGGCCTTGCCCGGACCGATCGCGACCGCCCCGCCAAGGACCACGCGCAGATGAAGACCCAGGCGTTCCGGATGACGCACGCGCCGCATGGGACAGAGCAAAGCACGCGCGCGCCAGGGTCGGCTAGGGCAACCCGACGTTAACTCGGTTGTGCGACACGCGGCGGGGAAGGGAGATGACCATGACCGTGGTCTTCGATAAGCTCGCCTTTGTCCGCCGACTCGAAGGCGAGGGCGCCTTCTCGCGCAGCCAGGCGGAAGCATTGAGCGAGGCATTGCACCAAGCCGTGAACGAGACCGTCGCGACCAAGGCAGATCTGGCAGAGGTTCGTCACGAATTAGCGGACACACGGACCGAGCTGAAGCACGAGATCAGCGAACTGCGGACCGAGCTGAAGCACGAGATCAGCGAACTGCGGGCAGAGCTGAAGCACGAGATCAGCGAACTGCGGGCAGAGCTGAAGCTCTGGAGCGGCAGTCTCGCGGCCGGCTTGTTCGCGGCGCTCGGAAGCCTGATGGCGGCTATGCGCTTCCTCGGGCACTGAGGGAGCCGGCAACCGGCACCGTGACTCCAATCATATCGCCCTTGCGAACGATCGACGCGAGCCGGGCCTCGTCCCAGCCCTCGGTGCCAGCGGGGCGCAGCGGCAGCACCATCCACCGGTAATCGGCGGTCGAATCCACCACCCGCACCCGTACTCCGTCGCCCAGCGCAGTGCCCCATTCGGCCAGCAGCCCGCGCGGGTCACGCACCGCGCGGGCGCGATAGGCGGCCGATTTGTACCAGAACGGCGGATAGCCGAGCACGGCGCGCGGGTAGCAACTGCACAGCGTGCAGACGACCAGGTTGTGAACCTCGCTGGTATTCTCCAGGACGCCGAGCGGCGGAGCACCGCGCATTGGAATGTCCAGCACCTCAGCGGCCTTGGTGCCGTCCTCCAGCATCAGCGCCCGGTACTGGGGATCGATCCACGCCCTGGCGACCATGCGCGCGCCCTGGCCGGGCGTGGCGGCATCGGTCGCGGCGCGGCTTTCGGCGATCTCCGCTTCAGTGACGAGGTTCTTCTCCGCCAGCAGCGCGCGCAGCGCGGTCAGCAGACGTTCGCCGTCGGTCTGAAGGATGGTGCTCATGTCGGCTCCAGCCAGTGCTCGTAAATCTCGACTAACAGCTCGTCCCCTGTCTTGCCCTCCTGCCAAACGGCCGGCTGCTCGAACGCAACATGATAGAGCGCGCGCGGCGGGGCTGGACGTCCGAAGGCCAGATCCTCAGGGTTGGGAAAGGCGCCAAGCCGGCGCACCACCCGGCCCCGCATCCCGCGCAGATAATGCGGCGTGCGGATATGCACCGGCCCACGCGTCTCGGGCCACTCATCCTTGACGCGCACCTGGGCGCCGGGCGCGAAACCGCTCATCGTGTCCGCTCCAGAGCCGCCGACAGCTCGGCCTCGGTGATAACGCCCTTGCGGATCAGGTTGTCGGCAATGGAGCGGACCCAGCGCTGGTAATAGCTCAGCCGATGATACTCGGCCTCGGGGATGGCCTCGATGCCCCGGCGCAGCTCATCCACCGTCATGACGCGCTTGCGCCCCAGCACCTGGCGCAGCGCGTCCACGTCCCGATCAAACGAGGTCAAGCCATGCGGCGCGGTGTCCACCGCCTCGCACATGAATTTGCCGACGCCCCCCAGATCGTGGTGGGCGCGGGGAACATCCTTTTCCATGCGCCGACGATACCGCGTATGGCGCGCGCGGGCGAGTCGCGGCTCAATCCTCCACCGGCTGGTGCCTTGCCCGCACCCCCCTTTCGATCGCCACCGCCACCAGCCGGTCCAGATGCAGTTCCCTTGCCACAAAGGCCAGCATCTCAAGCGACTCCTGCCCCACGACATCATCGGCCGCGACCACTTCGCAAGCCAGGGCATAAGCGGTTTCACGCAGCCTCGGGCTGAGCGCCGCACGGATCAAACGGCCGGCATGGCGCAACCCGTCCTCCTCGTTCAGCAGCTCCACGGCGGCCTCGGTGGCGAAGTCGAGCGCGCGGGCGGAGAAGTCGCGGAAGGCGGGCAGCGTTTGGACCTGCCCTGCCATCACCCCGATCTCACGGTCCGTCATGCCGCCATCCGCGGCGGCGACCAGCACCATCGTGCAGACAAGCGCCTCGGGCGCGTCGAGTTGCGTGAGCTTCGGCATGAAACGCTCCAGGATGACGCGGTGGCGGACCCCACGCCGTCACCAGCCAGCCGGCGGCGGCGGCGAATGTTCCAGGAAGTCGCGGACTTGCGCAATCGCCTGGGACAAGCCGACCCGGCGGACCACCACGCCAGCCGGCAGGGCCGACAACAGGCGCGAGGGTGTTTGGCGGTCGAGCAGGACGAAGGCGCCGCGGTCGGTGCCGCGCCGGATCAACCGCCCGAAGGATTGGCGCAGGCGCAGCCGGGCGGTCTGGTCGTCATAGGCCTTGGGGTCGCCCATCGCGAGATGGATGCGGCGTTCCCGGTGGAGGATATCGGGCCGCGGCCAAGGCACCTTCTCCAGAACCACGAGGCGCAGCGCACGACCGGGCACGTCCACGCCGTCGCGCATCGCATCCGTCCCCAACAGGCAGCTTTCCTCCTCGGCGCGGAAGATATCGACCAAGGTGGCATTGTCCATCGCATCGACATGCTGCGCGTAGAGCGAAATCCCGCGCGCCTGGAGCGCCGGTGCGATGCGGGGGTGAACGGCACGCAGGCGATGAATGGCGGTGAACAGTCCCAAGGCGCCGCCGCCAGCGGCCAGGAACAAATCGCGGTAGGCGGCTGCGAGCGCGCCGATATCGCCGAACGGCAGGTCAGTGACGATGAAGGCCCTGGTCTGCGCCGCGTAATCAAACGGGCTGGCGACGCTCGCGCGGATCGCGGGCGAGGGCAGGTGTTGGGCGCCGACTCGCGCCTCGGCCGCGAGCCAAGCGGCCTCCATGTCCGCCTCAGCCCCATCGCGCAGGGTGGCCGATGTCACCAGCAGCCCGTGCGCCAGCGCGGCAAGTGTGGCCACGAATGGCACCGTCGGGTCCAGCCAGTGGCGGTGGAGCCCGGCGTCCCGGTCCACCCCGTCGCGCCGGTCGAGGCGCAGCAGCAGGATGTGCTCGGGGCGCTCCCCCGGCTCGCGCGGAGGGTCCGCGACGGCGCGCAGCATCGCCTGCCAGACCGAGAGCGGCGCGACCGCACGGCGGGCAATCGCATTGCACATCGCCTCGATCCGCAGCCGCGTGGCGGCATCTATCTCCTCAGTCTCCTCCTCCAGCCGGGCCATGAGCCGGTTCGACAGGAGACACAGCGGCTCGGCGATGCGCGCGAGGGCGCGCCCGAGACGCTGCGCGGCTTCGCGGAGCTCGGCGGCAGCCGGGTAGAGATCGCACTCCAGGCTGCCCTGCGCCGGCGGCTCCTCGGCGGTTCGTGCCAGGATTTGCCGGCGGATCAACCGTAGGAAGGCCTCGGTCGGGTTTGGCTGGCCGGCATCCAGCCCGGCGAGTTCCGGCACATCCTCGACCAGCCGCGACGACCAGCCCGGCGCGGGCAGCGCACGCGCGGCCTGGAGCGCGGCCTCCAGCATCGGTTGCAGCTCGGGCCGGCCAGCGACGAGATCCTCGATGCGCCGCCGCAAGCCTCGCGAGCGCGAGCGGCCGCCCTCGGCGCCGAGCAGCCAACGCCGCAGCTCGGCGGTCTCCACGCCCGAGAGAACGCAGGCGAAGGCATTGTCGGCGGCGCCGAACAGGTGATGTCCCTCGTCGAAGACGTAGCGGGTCGGCACCGTGGCGTCGTCCAGCCCGCCCCAGGCCGCTTGGGACATCACCAGGGCATGGTTCGCGATCACCAATTCGGCCCGGCGCGCACGGCGGATGGTGTGTTCGACGAAGCAGCGGCGCCAGTGCGGGCAGGCGGCATGGATGCACTCGCCCCGCCGGTCCGCTAGGCTGAGGATGGTGGGAGCGCCGAACAGCTCGCTCATCCACCCTGGCAAATCCCCGCCCTGGATATCCCCGTCCGCGCTCGCCAGCGCCCAGCGCGCGACCAGGGCAAGCGGCACGGTCTCGGCTGGTGCGCCACGCGCGGCCGCATCCTCTAGATTGAGGAGGCAGAGGTAGTTCTCGCGTCCCTTGCGCAGCACCACGCGCCGGCGCCGCTCGGCGGCATCGGGGAACAGACGAGCCAACTCAGCCTCGATCTGGCGCTGAAGGTGGCGGGTGAAGGTGCTGATCCAGACGGCGCCCCGGTTGCGCTCCGCCCAGAGACTGGCGGGCGCGATATAGCCCAGGGTCTTGCCGGTGCCGGTTGCGGCCTCGGCCAGCACCAGCGTCGGGTCGCCGCGTTGTTCGCGCGGCGCGAAAGCGGCGGCGGCGGCCCCGGCATAGTCGGCCTGGCCAGGCCGCTGCTCGGCATCGGAGCCCAGTATGGCGGCGAGCCGCCCCCGCGCCTCAGCCTCCGTGACCGAGTGCGCGGCCGGAGGCGGCGGGGGTGCGGTCTCCTCCCATTCCGGCAAGCGCTTCCAAATCTTCATTGCCTCGCGCGATGCCGCCGCGTCCGGCTCGCCAAGGGCGTCCATCACAAAGGGCGCCCAGCCCCAGCCGGCCCGGCCCATCCGCGCGGCAAGGCCCGCCGCTCCGCGATTGAGCGGCAGGCCCCGCCCCTCGGCCAAGCGGCGCAGCAGCAAGGCGGCCAAATCCGATAACAGTGCCGCCTCTGCCGCCGGGTCAGGGGCGGGAGGATCGCGGTCGAGCGCAATCGCAAGGCCGCGCGGTGTCGGCGCGGCACCGCGCGCGGGCAGCACGAAGGCAAACAGCTCAAGCAGGTCGTAGCAGGGCATCGGCCGCAGCCCGAGCCGGCGCCAAGTCAGCGGCGCGTGGACGAGCAGCGGAGGCGGCAGGCCGCGCAGGCGGGAGTCGGCCTCCTCGCCGCTCAAGGACAGCATTTCCCCATCCGGCGTGAGCAGGGCGGCGCGGCCATGTCCGGCAACCACGGCCGGGGCGTCAGGCAGA
>DATFDN010000522.1:0-4287 GCA_035252035.1 Acetobacteraceae bacterium
CACGGTCTGGCTCGACTTCACCAAGGGACTGGGGGCGCCGCTCGGCGCAGTGCTGTGCGGCACCAGCGCCTTCATCGGGGAGGCGTGGCGGTGGAAGCAGCGCCTCGGCGGCTCGCTCCGCCAGGGCGGCATCTGCGCGGCTGCATGCCTCTATGCGCTCGACCACCACGTCGAACGGCTTGCCGAGGACCACGCCAATGCCCGGACGCTGGCGCGCGGCTTGGCGCAGATCCCTGGCCTGAGCGTGGAGATGCCGGAGACCAATCTGGTGTTCTTCGACACGGCGGGAACTGGGATCGCTGCGGTGGAGTTGGCGGGAAGGCTGCGCGAACGCGGCGTGCTGATCTCCACGGCCGGCCGCTATCGCGCCCGTGCGTGCCTGCATTTGGATGTGACGGCGGGACAGGTGGAGCGGGCACTTGAGGTCGTGCGAAGTGTCGCGATCGGGCGCTGATCCCTCCCGCAAGGAGGTTATGACGGTTACACACCTCCGGAATGGCTGTGCGCCTGATCCCGTACACCTCTCCCACTCGGGGGAGAGGTCGCCGCGCTTGCGCGGCGGGTGAGGGGGAGCGCGGGCAGGCCCTCACCCGGCTCGCTCCGCTCGCCGACCTCTCCCGCTCACGGGAGAGGTGAAACGGCGATCCGCCGGAGATCACTTCACCGGCCGCGCGAACCGCGCGAAGGACCGTGCAAGCACCTCATAGATCGGCCGCTTGAACGGCACCGCCAGCTCCGGCAGCTCCGAAAGCGCCACCCAGCGCCAGGCGTCGAACTCCGGATGCGGGTCGGCGTCCAGCCGGATGTCGGAATCGGCGCCGGTGAAGCGCAACGCGAACCACCGCTGCCGCTGGCCGCGATAGCGTCCGCCCAGCGGTCCGATCAGATGCTCGGGAAAGTCGTAGGCGAGCCAGTCCGGGTGCTCGCCCATGATCTCGGCGCGATCGGTGCCGATCTCCTCGGCCAATTCCCGCAGGACGGCCGCGCGGGGATCTTCGTCCGGATCAATGCCGCCCTGCGGCAACTGCCAGCCGCCGGCGTCGCCCTCCGCCGCTTTCGGCATGTCGGCGCGGCGGGCAACGAAGACCAGCCCGGCGCGGTTGAAGAGCACCGCGCCGACGTTCGGGCGATAGGGCAAGGCTTGCGTCATCGCGGCGCTTCGACGAGCGCGCTGACCGGTGCCAGCGCGATGCCCTGGGCCGCGAGTTGACGCGTCCAAGCGGCGATCCGCTCCACCGTCACCGGACGCACCGTTCCCGCCAGCCCGAGCGCGCTGCCGTGTTCGCGTGCCATCCGCGACAGCTCGGCCAATTGCGCGTCAATGGCCGAGGCCGAGCCGAGATCGTCCAGCACCAGATCGACGTGCCGGCTCCACACGCTGGGCAGCTTCGCCGCATCGGGGCGCGGATCGACATAGAGCAGCCCGCGCCCGGCGATGGAACGCAGGACTGGCCCCATCTGCTCGGCATCGGCGGCGAACCGCTCGCCGCGCAGCCGGCCGAGCGCGCCCGTTACGCCGACATAGCCGGATGTCCGGGACAGCACCCAATCAAGCCGCTGCGCATTCTCCTCCAATGGCAGCGCTGCCATCAGCGCCCGATCACCCGGATTGTTCAGGGGGAAGCCAGGCGGCTCCATCGGGATCGACAGCAGGTACTCGTGCCCCGCTCTGCGGATCTCCGCCAGGAGAGGGTCGAGATTGCTCGCATAAGGAGAGACCGCCAGCGTCACGCCGGCGGGCAGCGCCTTGGCCGCCGCCTCGCTTCCCGCGTGATCGAGCCCGATGCCGGCCAGAACCAAGCCCACGCGCGGCATCTGGATCGAGGACGCGAAACCGCCGGCATAGACCGCCATCGGCGCGCGCCCATCGGGGGCGATACGCGGCAGGAAGCGGGGCGGCTCACCCGCGACTAGCTCAAGCAGGGCGGCTTCGGGCACCGCGATAGGCCCCGGCTCATCCTTCCCAGCCCGTGGCGGCGCGGTACTTGCCGCGACAGCGCGCGGCGCTACATGCGCTGTCGCGACCGGGCGCGGCACGTCCGGTCCGGCCGGTGGCCCCAAAACCTGGAGTGTCGCCGCGAGGCAGCCCAAGCAGGCAAGGATCCCCGCCCAGAACAGCCCGAGCCCGCGCCAGCTCGCCATGCTCGATACAATGCGCAGTGGCGCGGGCCTCCGGAGTGCCGTCGCGTCTCGCCTACTTCAGCGCCGAGCGCCGCTGCTCCGCCATCGCCCCCACGACGGTCAACGCCTGCTGAAGCTGGAAATCGGTCTGATCCGGCTTGGCGGGGTCGAACTTCGGGAAGTTCGCCGGGGGCTTGTTGGGAATCCCGGCGGCGACCAGTGGCAAGTCGTTGCGGGGCGGCGGCGCTTTTTCACCGGTCCCGAACTGATTGGTGATGATGTTGTTGAGATTGGCCTCGTGCGCGGGGCCGAAATGCTCCACCGGCTCGGCGCTGTCGTCCACCCGGATATCGGGCGCGATGCCGAGCCCCTGGATCGAGCGGCCGGAGGGCGTGTAGTACCGCGCCGTGGTCAGCCGCATGGCGCCCCCGCCAGGCAGCGGGATCACGGTCTGCACTGATCCCTTGCCGAAGCTGCGCGTGCCGAGCAGCACCGCCCGGTGGTGGTCCTGCAACGCGCCGGCGACGATCTCGCTGGACGAGGCGGAACCGTTGTTGATGAGCACGACCATCGGCAGGCCGCCGGTGATGTCCTCGCCCTTGGCGTTCCAGCGCTGGTCCTCGGATGAGTGGCGCGCGCGGGTCGAGACGATCTCGCCCTGCTGGATGAAGTCGCTGGCCACCGCGACCGCCTGATCGAGCAGCCCGCCCGGATCGTTGCGCAAGTCGAGCACAAGGCCGCGCAGGTGCCCGCCCGCCTGCTGCTTGAGCTGCGCGATTGCCTTGCGGATGGCGGAATCGGCCTCCTCGGTGAACTGTGTCAGGCGCAGATAGCCGATGTTGTTCGGCTCCATCCGGCTCTTCACCACGTGGATCTGGATGATCTCGCGGATCAGGGAGACCACGATCGGCTTATCGACCCCGGCCCGCTTCAGCGTCAGCTCGATCTTGGTGTTCGGCGGCCCGCGCATCTTGTCCACGGTGTCGGACAGCGAAAGCCCCTCCACCGTCTTGCCGTCGATCTGGGTGATGATGTCGCCCGCCTTGATCCCGGCGCGCGCCGCCGGCGTGTCGTCGATCGGGGCGATCACCTTCACCAGCTCGTCCTTGTCGGCCGAGACCTCCAGTCCCAGGCCGCCGAACTGCCCGCGCGTCTGCACCTCCATGTCGCGGAACTGACGCGCGGTCATATAGGAGGAGTGCGGGTCCAGCCCGGTGAGCATACCGTTCAAGGCATTCTCGACCAGCGTCTTGTCGCCCACCTGATCGACATAGTCGGCGCGCACCCGCTCGAACACGTCGCCGAACAGGGTGAGCCACTTGTAGGTCTCCGACCGCTCCCCGCCTTGCGCGTGCGCGGCGGTGATCGCAGAGGACCGGCCGAGGAGGCCAGCGGTCGGAACGGCCGCGACCCCGGCCGCGAACACGGAGCCGAGCAAGAGAGCGTGGCGCAGCCGAGCGGAACGAACCATGCAAGCATCCTTTTGCGCGAGGGCCGACCCGGTTGCCGACTCCGCCCGGCCCACGTGCGGGATTTTCTCAAACACGACGGTCAAGTATCCGTGATTCATGGCTGTGTCGTCCAGCCCCGATTTCTTACGGCTTGCATAGTCGATTCGCCAGTATGGCAACGAGTTCCGCCGGCCCGCTCTTGGCCTTCCAGCGCCGGACGGCCCGCGCCGCGATTGCCGACATCACCAGTGGGGCCTAGGATCGAACCGGCGCGGCAAAGGCCAGGGGAGGGAACATGTCCGAGGCGGCCAGTCTGTACGGGCGGCTTGAGGAGCGTATCCTGGCGCGCGACCAGGTGGGCGCCAGCGAGGCTTATTACGCCCTGCTCCGGGCCGGGCGGCCGATGGCCGAGATCGTCGCCGAGGGCGTGCGCATTCACGCGCCCTACACGCATGTGCCCTATCACGAGCGGATCGACGACGGCTTCCCCAACTTCGTCAACAACGACCACTGTCTGCTCTCGGCCCGCGCCAGCATCAACCTGCAACGCTTGCTGCCCTGCGCCATGGCCGGCCTGCCGATGGCGCAGACCATCTGGTACATCCCGACCGGGCTCGACATCTGGAACCAGAAGATCCTCAAGGCGCCCGGCCACTACGCCCGCGGGCCGATGGGCACGCCGTCCGGGCCGCCGCCGGCGCCGGTGGTGCACTGG
>DATFDN010000523.1:0-7202 GCA_035252035.1 Acetobacteraceae bacterium
TGGCAAGCGCTTCGAGGATGAAGCGCGAGGTCAATCCGTGCGCCACGCCGGTTTCGACCACCTTGGCGGGCCGCAGATTTCGGGTCAGGCACCACACCGCGCGCACCAGCCCAGCGTCGCCGTCGTTCCACGGGCCAAAGCTGTAGGGTCCGACCCGCAGGCCCGCTTCGGTAAGCGACGCGATGGCCTTCGGCCACAAATCCCGGAATTCCATGCACGCCGCACAGGGCTCCTGAACCCCGAGATGCTCGTGAAGCCGCCGCTCCCAATCAGCATTCGTGGTGTAGGCGCATTTCGGCCTTCGCCACTCGCGCCTTTCGCTGACCTTCTCGACCGCCCGCGTCCAAATTTCCGCCGGTTCCGTCGCGATTGCGAGCGCCGCGCGGGCCGGATACCCGAGAAAGGACCGGAGAGGGTGCAAGGTCATCTCATGGATTCCATGCTGAGACGCAAGGTTCGGTCGGGTGCCGGCGTAAGCCGGACGCCAGGCGGATTGACAAGGCGCGTCATCGCGCCGATGGCGCCGGGATGAATGCACGCGAGCCGCCGCAGATAGGCCGAGATAACCGCCGGGTCGTCATGCGGCACGTCGTGAAGGATCTCATTTGATTGAAAGCGGCCCAGGCAACTCGGATCCCGCTCCAATTCCTTTGGAAACAGCGCAACAGCCCGGCTTCGATCCTCGTTGGCACAATACGGAGTGACAGGCTTGCCGCGGAGCAACGCCGCGAGCGCCCCACACAGATCATGCCCGAACATCCGCCCCAGATGAGTCGTGCCGATCGGACGGGAATTCATCTCGATCAGATGCGCATGTCCATGATGTTCGTCGAGCATGAAATCTAGGCTCAAGAAGCCCGACGCGCCCAGGGCTTTCACAAGCGCCTCGGCCGCCATGTCCATGTCCAGGTTCTCGACATAGCGGACCATAGTACTCGCACCGGTCGGCTCCGGATGCACATGCTCAGCGGTGAAGCTGATCCCGTCGATCACACGGCCTCGCCAGGCCAGGACGGTGCGCATCGCGGGCTTGCCCGGCGCGAAGGCCTGGAGGATCGGCGGCATGGTGGACAGGCCGGTGAGCCCAGCTAGCTCCCACATGCGGTATTTCCCGGCCGTCCTGAACCGAGCCACGAGGTTGATGGAACGTGACGCGGACATGGCGGCCCGCAGCGCCTCCGGCCCCCGCACGATCGTCACGCCGCAGCCGCCGCAGCTATGCTCGGCTTTAAGCACCACCGGATAGCCCCAGGCCTCGGCAGCCCGCATGGCAGCGGCTTCGTTGTCCACGGCACGGTACGGGGGCGTTCGAACGCCAAGTGCCGAGGCCACCCGCAACAGCTCGATCCGGCTACAATGGGCCAAGTATCCCTCCGGCGCGCCGAATGAGGCTTCGAGCAGGAGCAGCAAGGCATCACTGGCGGATTGGCTCGCCAGCACCCGGCGCAGCAGCCACGAGGCGAGGTCATCGAGCGGCACGATCAGATCCGGCTTCCATGACCGAACGACACCTTCCAAGCGCGGGCGCAGGAAAGGTGCGCCGAGCCACATGCGGCAGTGGCGAGGCAAGGCGAAACGCCGCGTGAGAAAGCGCGTCCTGGCGCAATAAAATCCCGGCGGACTCATTACGGCGCTGGCGAGGCCGTGCGAGGCCATCGCCGCCGGCAAGCGCTCCATGCCGACATTATCAGTCAACGCGACAAACAGCACCTTGGAAGGCGCTTCTGGACTGCTGGATGCGAACGGTTCCACGTGCGATGCTCGTGGCTTGCCCTCATCCCTCCGCGGGGACAGCGTCGGCCAGATTCGGAGACTCGGTCGCGACAGCCGGGCGCGCCGACTGTTTAGCCAAATGCCTGGATAGACGACGCGCCGTGAAACCGGCGCCCGCGGCGAACCGCAGCATCGGACCGAAGCTGTTCGCCGATGCCGGGCCTATGAAGTAGAGCCCCCTGACCGATGCCTCGAAGTTGCTCGACAGGCAGGGTGCGCCATCATTCCGGCGAATGGCCGCCCTGAGGCTGGGATCGAGAAAGTCGAGTCGATCAACGTCCACTTGGAACCCTGTCGCGGCGATGACGTGGTCAGCTTCAATCTCCTCAGCCGGAGCCCCGTGCCGGCGCACCGCGACATATCCCCGGCCATTCTCGACACGAGCGCCGAGGATTGTCGATCCGGCAAGAATGGGAACGTGACCTTCCACCTCCTCCCGCACGAACCAGGCCGGTGCCGGCCCAAGATAGCGTCGCACGACGTCGGTCCGAAATCCCGGCGGCATCCGATGGAAAAGCAGGGGCGCCTTGGTGCAGAGGACCGACTTCCATCCGGGTCCGACGACCGTCATCGGCGCGCGTATCTTGTCGCCAAACGAGCGTGTGCCGAGCGGGGTTTGGAAGCGCACCGTGGGTCGCCGGGCAACCACGGTCGCGGCCGCACCGGCTCGGCGAAGCGCCGCGGCAACGTCCATGGCCGAGGCGCCTGCGCCGACGACGATGACCCTCTGGCCCTTGAAGCGCGTGAAGTCGTGGTGCTCGGAACTATGTGAAAGAAGGGGCGGCGGCAGGGCGCCCAGTTCGGCGGGTGTGCGCGCGTAGTGCTGGATCCCGGACGCGATCACCACGCGGCGGGCACGGACACTGTCTCCATCCGCGAAGGCGACCCGAAACACCCCGTCAGCCCGCTGGACCGACGCCACCATCCGCTCTTCCAGAGCTGGCACGAAACGCTTCTGGAACGCCTGTCCATAGGCGATGAATGTTTCAAGTGCCACCGGAATGCCGGTGTCGGCATACGGGACGCCGTGCTCCGCGCAATAGGCTCCCAAGGTGAAACGCCCGTTGGGCTCGAACAGGCTTGAGGCGAACCCTTCCGATTTCAGGAACATGCCGGCCGGCATGGCGGTCAGCCAGGAACTCATGGGCGATCCGGCAATCCTGAATTCAACCTGCTTCGCGCGCAAATGAGCCCCTAGCGACAACCCGTAAGGGCCCGCGCCAACGATGAAGCAGTCTGTCGTTGTCCTCATGGGCGCGGCTCCGTCGCGGGCAGTGTCTCCAAAATTGTATGCGGATCGCGTCCTGCGCAATCCGATCCTTCGGATGTGTTTGGGCGCCCTCCTTCTTTCGAGTAATGCCTGCCGCATGTCTTGCGGCTTGCATACCTATCCCGGTTGATGGCCGGCACACCGCATCCGCCGAAGTGGCGGGTTACGGATGAGCGCGCCGGCCGGCATTGATACCTTTAGAAAAACGAACATGCAGTAGGACCGTCACGGGCAGGTGGCATGGCGAACCGGCTTACGACCAGGTACCCGACCCAGGCGCTTCGATTCCTTGAACAGAGAGGGGCCGCGCTAGCCCGTCTTCCCGGAGCCGCACGACGTCCTGGACGGGGAGAGGCAAGCGTCAGGCAGCCGGCATCCCTGCTCACCAACCTGCTCTGGCTCGGAGGAGCGCGCGCGGGCGTCGTCTGCATGAACCTGGTCGCGACAAATCGCCTGGCGCACGCGCTCGGCGCCGAGAACTTCGGACTCAACAGCTTCGCCATATCCTATGTCGCGTATTTCCTCGTTATCGTGAACTTAGGATACGATACCCTCATCGCCCGCGAGATCGCCTATGATTCCAGCGTTCTGCGCCGCCTTGTGGAGAGCGCGATCGCGGTGCGCCTTCTGTTGGCCATCGTGATGGCGATGCTTCTGCTCGCCAGCCTGCCCGCGCTCCGCCTGTCATGGATTGGCGACACCGTGGTAATGATCCAGGGAGCCAATCTGTTCAGCTCGGCGGTCGGCGTGACCAGCGCCTACCAGGGACTGCAACGCATGCGCGTCGTCGCGGTCCGGGAGTTCATGGCCAGCCTTATCAACCTGGTGGGCATCCTGTGGCTGGTGCGCTCCCAGCAGAGCATCTTGGCCGCGGCCGCGGTCTCGGCCGGGACGATGATGCTGACGAACATTCCGCTGCTCGTGCAATACGCGTTCGACTTCGGCGCCCCGCGTGTCCGCCTCCCACAAGGCGAGGATTTCCGGCGGGCCCGGCAGTCGATGACTTACTTCTGGTCGGGGCTGTTGTTCACCGTCTCCTATAACATGCACATCGTGCTTCTCGGCCTCATGCGCAGCCAAGCCGAGGTTGGGTTGTTCGTCGCCGGCTTCAAAGTGTTCACCTTCGCGATCGTGATTCCTCAGTTGATTTCCACCCTCTTCCTCCCACGCATCGCCGCCTGCACCACACAGCGGGAGGAGCGGTTGAGGTGCTGCACGATCTACATGCAGGCCGTTCTCATCTTTGCCCTGCCGATCGCCATGCTGGGCGAGGCGATGGCCCCGCAAATTCTGAAGGTGCTGTTCGGGTCGGCATACCTGCCGGCCTCCACGGCCCTCGCCGTGCTGCTCCTGAACGGGCTGGTGGTCTCGCTCAACATCGGCTTCGGCACGCCGCTGCTTGCGGTCGGCCGGCAGACGACGTTCTTGCGCGTGACCGCCGCGGGCACTGCCATCGGCGCTGCTCTCTACCTCATCCTGATCCCATTACTCGGGATCGAGGGCGCCGCCCTGGGTGCCCTCGCGGACGAAGCGGCAATCCTCGGGTTGTTCATCCGCAACCACCCAGAGCCGCCCATTCCGCGAACGCTCGATTTCGGGCTGCGCTGCATGGGCGCGGCGCTCCTGGCCGCGATCCTCGCGCGTTTTGCTGCGCCGGTCGTTGCGTCCGACCTCGCCAAGCTCGCGGTCGGAGGTGCCGTCGGCGGGACGGCCTACGTGATGGCCCTCCGGGCGCTGGGAGTGGACCTAATCCAATTCGCGGCCGAGTTGCGGCGATTGCCTTGATTGCAGGCGCGGTGCCGGCGGGAGTAACCCGCCGGCTACCGAGGTCAGGGCACCTTCACACGCACATACGAGCCCGGAGCGTCCTCAATGGCCTTCAGCTTGCCCGCGCCCGGCTGCCGGGCTGGCACCATTTCCTTGTCGTGCGACACGACCCAGCGATGCCAGTCCGGCCACCATGATCCGGCCATCTCGGTGGCGCCCTCCAGCCACGCCTCGGGATCGGCGGGCAGGTCGGTGCCGACCCAGTGGCCGTACTTGCCACTCTCCGGCGGGTTCACCACGCCGGCGATGTGCCCGGAGGCGGCCAGCACGAAGCGCTTCGGGCCGGACAGGATCTGGGTGCCCCGGTACGTGCTCTTCCACGGCGCGATATGGTCCTCGCGCGTGGACAGGAAATAGGCCGGCACGGTGATGCGGTGCAGGTCGATCGGCACGCCCGCCAGGCTGATCCCGTTCGGCTCCTTGAGCAGGTTCTCCTGGTACATCTTGCGCAGGTAGAAGCTGTGCATCCGCGCCGGCATCCGCGTGGAGTCGGCGTTCCAGTAGAGCAGGTCGAATGGGAATGGGTCGTTGCCGAGCAGATAGTTGTTCACCACGAAGGACCAGATCAGGTCGTTGGCCCGCAGCATGTTGAACGTGGTCGCCATCTCGCTTCCCTCAAGGAAGCCGCGCCGGTTCATCTTGTCCTCGAGCGAGCTCAACTGCTCCTCGTCGATGAACACCCCGAGCTCCCCAGCCTCGGCGAAGTCCATCATGGTGACGAAGAACGTCGCGGTCTTGATCCGCTCGTCGCCCTTCGCCGCCATGTAGGCCAGGGTGGAGGCGAGCAGCGTCCCGCCCAGGCAATAGCCGATGGCGTTGACCTCCCGCTCCCCGGTCGCCTTCTCGATCGCGTCCAGCGCGTCGAGGATGCCTTCCTTGAGATAGTCCTCGAACCCCTTCTCGGCCAGCCGCGCGTCGGGGTTGACCCAGGAGACTATGAAAACGGTGTGCCCCTGGCTCACCGCCCAGCGCACCAGGCTGTTCTTCGGGCGCAGGTCGAGGATGTAGAACTTGTTGATCCAGGGCGGCACGATCAGCAGCGGGCGCTTCAGCACCTTCTCGGTCGTCGGAGTGTACTGGATGAGCTGCATCAGGTCGTTCTGGTAGACGACCTTGCCGGGGGAGATGCCGATGTTCTCCCCAAGCTTGAACGCGTCCATGTCCGTCATCTTGATCCGCAGCCGGCCCTTGCCCTGCTCCAGATCGGTCAGCAGGTTATTAAGGCCGCGCAGCAGGTTCTCGCCCCCGGATTCGGCCGTCTTGCGCAGCACCTCGGGATTGGTCAGCACGAAGTTGGACGGGCTCATCGCGTCCATGAACTGGCGGGCGTAGAAATCGACCTTCGCCGCGGTCCTCGGGTCGAGTCCGTCCGCCTGCTTGATCACCTCTTGCACATAGCGGGCGGACAGCAGATAGGACTGCTTGATGAAGTCAAAAACCTCGTTCTCGCGCCACGCATCGTCCTTGAAGCGCCGATCGCCGGAGGGGGCGTCGATGACGCGCTCGGCGGGCATACCGATCATCCGCTTGGCCGTATTTTGCCACAGGGTGACGTAATCCTGCCAGAAGCCGAGCTGCGCCTGCATGATCTTCCCCGGCTGGGCCATCAGCCGCGCCGTCATCTCCAGGAACGCGCTGCCGATGCCGAGCGGATCGGGCCGGTGCTCCTCCGAACCCTGCCGCTTCAGCCACTCGAGCACGAGCCGCTGGGACCGGTCGGCGATGTCGCTCATGGAGCGGCTCAGCACGGCGGGATCCGGCAGCTTGAAGGCGCCGGGATCGGAAGGCAGGGTGTCGGCCATACAGGCGTCCTTTCCGCGCCAGACGCCGCCAGCTACACCGTCCGCGCCAGCGGCGGTGAGAGGGGGCGGGTCCGGCAGATGACGATCAAAAGCGGGGGACTACTTAGGGGCCGGGCAGCGGTGGCACAAGCCAAAGCGCGCGCGCGGCTGAGGCGCGCCGCCTGCGCGGCCGCCCTCGTGCTGTCCGGCTGCTCGGGCCTGCCGGAGCTCACGCATCGGATCGAGGGCGGGCAGATCGCCAAGCCGCGCCAGCCGCCCCCTGGCCTGAACCAACCCTATCCCAACCTGGCGTCAGTGCCTAGCCGGCCAGCCCCCCCGGACGCGGCAGAATTGGCACGTGTTTTTCAATCCTTGGTTGCTGACCGGGAGAACGCCCGCCATTTGACCACCGCGCCGGCTTCGCCGGACCCCTCCTTGCCGTCTGCCTCGCCCGCATTGTTCGGGCTCGGCACCGCGCCTCCACCGCCCCCCACCGCGCCGCCGCCGGCGTCCGGGTCCGTCGCGACGGCCACGCTCGCCGCCGCGTCGGG
>DATFDN010000524.1:0-13148 GCA_035252035.1 Acetobacteraceae bacterium
GGCCCGCGTAGGGGAGGCTCTCCGGCTCGACCAGCACGGCATCAGGCGCGAGCAACTCGTAGACACGCTCGAACTGCCCGACGTTCGCGGCGGCGTAGTAGCGCTCGACCACATCGAGGGCGGTGCCAGCTTCATTCTGCATCTCGCTTCCCCCCGTCACGCTCCAACAACAGCGTCCGCTCAGCAAAGCACCACGGTTGCGCCCCGCCAAGCCCGCGTGCGGAATTGGCCTGCGTCAGCAGACGGGACTTTCCAGGTGCGGTGCATCGACCCACTGGGCTGGCCCCTCTCCCCGGCCCCCTCCCGCAAGGGGAGGGGGGAGAAGAAAAAGCCCCCTCTCCTTGCGGGAGGGGTCGAGCGCGACGTGTTCGGGACGATCGGGCCGGGCGACGGACTCCTAAACCTGCAAACGTTCTGAGCCGCGGTCCCGCCGGAATACGCACCACAGTCCCAGCAGCCCGGCGGCGAGGATCGCAAAGGAAGAGGGCTCCAGGACATCCACGCCTGGTGGAGAGAGCGGTCGCTCCGGGATCGGCCCCGGCCCGACGAACGAGCAATCAGGCAGTGGCGTGCTCGAAGAACAGATCGGCACTGGCAGGGGTAGGATAATAGAATCCACCGGCACCACCGGAGCGGTGTTCGCGCTTGGCGCTGGCGCCAGGCGTATGGGGACGATCGGGGCGGGCGCGGGGGGCATCGCCGTGCTGGGGGGGAGGGTCGTCGCGGCGGCTCCGATCAGGGCGGCCTTGCTTGCCGGACCCAGTACCTCCGGCAGCTTCCGGCACACCAGCCGGACGACTGTGGCGGGCGGTTTCGGGACGGCATGGCCGCCGACGGACCGGGCGGCGGCATGGCCCACGCCGTGCCGGCGCAGGTGCCGGGCGGGATGGAGCAGCCTACGCGCTATGTGCTGCGTGACGGTCCAACATTGGGTGATGCTCAAGGAGCGCTCCGGAATTTTGCCGGTTGCCGCCGCGCCCCTGGCTGGTTCCTCGCATAAGGCAGGTGAACATTTTGGGGCCGGTTTGCACGGGGGGTGATTGGCACAGAGACGAAACGAGAAGGTGATACAGGCCGCTGGACGGAAGTTCAACGGTCAAATGCGTCCCAGCCGGACACGCACCCGCGATCACATTCGGCAATTCCCCGGCGGCGGCGGAATTGAACAGCTTGACCTGGCAGTGCTGCCGGTCCGGACTCGCCTCGATGGTCGCGCAGAGCTCGGCCTCGGCTTGCCCATGCGTCAATGAAGCGGGGGCGGTCAACAAAAGCGCAAGCAGTGTCGCAGCCTTCGCGTGGTCCATGTCCGGTCTCCCGGACGACAGGATATCCACGCTCGATTAACGAGCGGCGAACGGCTTGCTGACAGACCGCGCGGTACGCGGCCGGGAATAGGAAGGGAATCGCGCTTCCGGCCCCGGCGCCGGCGCCGCGACAAGGATCGGTCCTGATGATAAAAGGCTTCCTGGAAGTGGCCGCGCCCGGCGAGGTGCGCGGTTGGGCCTATGACACGGCTGAGCCGGGAGCGCATCTTTCGGTCGATGTGCTCTGCGGCGCACGGATGCTCGGCCGGGCGCGGGCCGATTTATACCGGCACGATCTCGAAGCGGCGGGCGTCGGACAGGGCGACCATGCGTTCGTGGTGCGCTGGGAACCGGCCTTGACGGAAGCGGATCTGTCGCTGGTGTCGGCGCGCGTGAACTGTCCCGGCCGGCTGTTTCATGTCCTGCCGCGGCTTGTTGCCGCTCCCGAACCGAAGCCGTCGCTGCCGCCGATAGCCTGGCCTGGCCCGGTGAGCGATCCCGAGCACCGCCCGGTGTTCATCCTGGGGGCCGCCCGATCCGGCACGTCCGCCGTCGCGCACGCGCTGCTCACGGCGGCGGGCTACGAGGGGAACGAGGAAGGCCACCTGTTCGACATGCTGGCCCCGCTGGTCGCGGGCGCGCGGCGCTTCGATGCCAGCAAGGCGGACGAGCGCCTGGCCGGGCGCAATACCACCGTGGCGCGGGTACCCCCTGAGTTCATTGATGACGGCCTCGCTTTCATCGCCATTACAGCGGCGCGCCTGCTGTTCCCGACCGGGCGCTGGCTGGACAAGACGCCGTATATTGACATGGTGTTCCTGGCGCCCAGGTTCCGCCGCATCTGGCCGAACGCGCGCTTCGTCTTCATGAAGCGGCGTGCGATCGAGAACATTGCCTCGCGGATGCGCAAGTTCGATTTTGACTTCGCCCATAATTGCCGGGAGTGGGCCACGATCATGGAGGCATGGCTAGCGGCGCGCGAGCAATTGTCAGGGGCCGCCGTGGAGCTGGACCAGATTGATGTCGCGCGCGCCCCGGACCAAGCGGCAGAGCGCCTGGCTGGCCTTCTCGGCCTTTCCGAGACCGAGCAGGGCCGGGTCGCGCAATTGCTGCGCAGCGAGCGGCCGCAGCAAACGGGTGTTGCCATTGCAGAGGAGAAGGGTCTGGAGGACATGGGCTGGCGCCCGGATTGGGTTAGCACATTCAGGGAGGTGTGCGGGCCGATAATGGCGGCGTATGGCTACCAGGAATGAGCGTTGTAGAGAGTACATGCGCCGTCAGACGCGCGCCCGGGTTGGTCCGAGAGTTTGTCTCGGACATGCACGCTTTCGTGTCCGAGTGGCGCCGTGAATAGAAGTCCCATGGGACGGCGGCAGGTAAGTGGTCCATGTCGCTCTCCGCGCGAAGGTGTCCTCGCTAGATTAACGAGCTTAAAACGAACTATTCATGGCCCCACGCGATTCCGCTTTGTAGGCATGCAAGGCGAAGAAGAGCTCGCGCTCCTGAGGCGCCGCCACTTGGCGGTCAGGGAGGGCGAAGCCAACGCTGTCATAAGGATCGGCCGCGATGAGTACAGGTTTTCTGGAGTTGGCTTCGTCCTGCGAGATGCGCGGACAGGCATATGATCGGGCAAAATCGGGCTCGCATCTTTTCGAGCCACTCCCTTGGGCGAGGTGGACTGGGGCACGCACCAAGTGCGGGTCTTCAGGGACGCGTGGCCCGACAGGGAGAGCGTTCTCCTAAATCCGAAGAAGCGAACGGATCTCGGTCGCAATAAGGAGGTTACGGCTTTTGAGGACGTCTTCGCGCGCTCCGGCCCAGCCGCAACTGGCGCGCCGTGGCCTCATCAAGTCGAGCCTGGTGGCAGGGGGACTTGGAGTTGTCCCGCCGAAGGCTAGCCAAGCGGTTCCCGCAATGCCCAATCTCCAACCGAATGTCGTGGATGTCCGCCGATTCGGCGCCGCGGGTGACGGGATCGCGAACGACGGTCCAGCCATCAACCGCGCCGTGCGCTTTCTCCGCGACCACCAGAAATCTGTCGGTGGTCTCGGTTTCTCGCCCAAGCTCGTCTTTCCCACCGGCGCCTACGCAGTCGAGGAGCCGATCGATCTGACCAAGCTCCAGGCCCTGAACGCGGTAGTCGAGGGCGACTCCTCACTTATTCTGGGGCGTTGCGCCGGTCAGCCGGTCATTGATGCGCTGGGCTCACGCTGGCTCACGATCCGCGATCTGACCATTGTAGGCGACAAGACCGCTACGCCGAAGCTGGGCATGCAAATTGGGCGGCTGGCGGACGGCCGTGTGGCCGATAACCATCGATTTTCCAACGTGAAGCTTGTCGGCCACTATAGCCTGGCATGCCTGCTGAACTTGGCGTCAGAGACCGTCGGCTTCGATCATCTATTTTGTTGGAACGCTTGCCCCGACCAGGGATCGTATTGCTTGATTCAGGACGGGCTCAACCACTTCGGCACCATATCGGCCTTCGTGCCGGATCAGCGCGGCGGACCGGAGCACGACCTAAGCTTTAACGAGAACGAGTTCATCAACTGCGATTTCCGCCATAGTGGCGGCGGCGTCCCGGTGTGGCTGGGCGACACCAGTCGGCACCGGTTCTATCGCTGCTATGCCGCTACCACCGGCGCGGCCTCATTCGTCCTGTATTGCGGCCCGAACAGCCATACGATGCTGGACGTTGACTGTCATTGCGAGTCTCGGGGTCTTCGTAGCGTGTTCCTTGCCACGGGACAGTCTCCGTCCGCAGTGATACGTGGATTCAGCTACAAGGATCACGAGACATTCGCGTCGGACTTCGTGTTTGCGCGCCGAGAGCCATTGAAGCACGTCTCGATCCAGCACGCCCAAATCGAGATCGCCGGGTTCTTTGAGCCAGGATGCCGTTTGCTGGACAATCCGGCGGGATGGAGAATGACAGGGAAGTTCTATAGCTCGGAAGCGCGACACTGGAATGCCGACCCCAGCTTCACGGGGACGGTGTTCATCGGCGACTCCGTATATCAGCTAGGTGCGATGGGAGCGGTCTCGGCAAAAGTGCGGCGACAGCAATGAAAGGAGTCCAAGATGTTCCTTTCAGCCCCTCGGAAGGGTGCATCCCTTCGATAGACACCTAGCGGCGATCGGTACCGGAGATCCTCGATATCGTGCGAAACGCCTTGGACGTCTGAATACGCATAAGTGAGCTCTGAATGTCGGAAGTTGTTCTTATCCGGACGGATCACTACAGCTCTTCGCTCGACTGCTTTGTCCGTAGCATCGCTGCTCAAACTGGGCGGCGAATCATTATCCTAGCTGATGAAAGCAAGGGAGAGCTTATCTGTCCATCCGACATCCGCAAAATCTCGCTAAAGCCCAGCGACTATGGTCTTTATGCTACAACCGACGTGATGTGGCGTTGTGGAGATTATGGTTTGTACGCTGCTCTTGACTCGGTATCGGATGCATCAGCTTTTTGGCTTGTGGAACCGGATGTTCGCATTCACTCTCCCGATCTAGGTTCCTTTTTCAACGGAACAGGCGGATCGAGACATATTGACTTTGTAACTCCTTGGTTCGTCCCTGCCTCGCGTGAATGGGTTTGGTATTCCTCAATGGAGCCGTATGCGAGGCAGGTGTTCAATTGCATGATGCAGATTTGCCGCATTTCTCGGCCTGCGGTGCAGTATCTATTCACCAAGAGAAGAGAGTTAGGAAACTTTTTTATATCACATGGCCTGAATGGAGCGAAATGGCCGAACGACGAGGCATTTGTGGCGGCGTCACTCGTAGAAGGTGGATTCTCAATCGGAACACTTAAGGATCATGCGCCTTCTTACAGGACCGCAGGCACACTTACATTTATCAAGCCGACATCGCTACGCTGGTTGACGGATTTGCCCCCTAACCATTGTATATATCATCCTGTAGTGGAAGGAGAAAAATTCTTCCAGCGCGCGGTCGCGTACCTCAAAGCGCGAGAGAAAACCGTAGCGAATCCCGGTCAACTTCTTCAAGAGTTCGATGCCGATTTTGCCGAGCAGATCCAGGTGGAATGCGGCTCTCAAGCGGTCGAGGCTTTCAGGGCAGAAGTGAGAGATTCAGTTCGTCGGTTCGGCCATTGAGGCGTTTCAACTGACGCCAACGCTAACGGGAGCTGGCAATGCAAGGGGATTCCAAATTTATGCGTTGTGCGCCCACGATAGATGGAAACGCTGTTCCTATTAGATACTGGTCGAGAATCAGGAACAATGGCGATGCGTTCACGTCGCTCCTAATAAGCAAGCTTTTGAAAGGCGTTCCGATTCATGTTCGGGAAACAAGTCCCCATGTACTTGGGACCGGAAGCATACTGTTTATGGCAAACTCATACAGCACGATATGGGGTAGTGGTGTGTTGAACAAGCAGGCCTATTTACCGCAGCTTGCTCCGGAGCAGATCAGAGCGTTGCGCGGCAAACATTCCGCCGACTTTCTTACTCAAAAGGGACTTCGCCTCGGCCAATTGCCCTTTGGAGATCCAGGGATATTTGCGGCAGATGTAATTGACATTAGAGAGCAAGGACGTGCAGCAAAATACAAAGTCGCTCTTGTGCCACACCATGACTCCGCGAGGCACCCTTTTTTCCTAAGTGCAGCCGAGCGGGATGATGTTTGCGTCGTAGACATGCTGGACGATGGTTTGCAGCCAATCCAACAGATAGCGGAGTCTGAGATCGTCTTCTCTCAGAGCCTACACGGACTGGTCTACGCCGAAAGTCTTTCAAAGCCATCTCTTTGGATTAGCACAAGGTCAGATGAAGTGTGGAATTTCAAATTCCATGACTGGTTTACTACGACGAACAACCCTCAGTGTGCTCCAGTGTTCTTAAACACGCCTTTTGAGTCGATGGTAAAGCAAGCTGAACGGCGTTACTCTCTGATTGATAAGGACGAGTTGCTATCTAGCTTTCCGGCGGACTCCGTGACGCGCTTGGACGAGGTGTTTATAGATCACGAGACATGCCGCAATTCGGCGCCGCTGCGGTTTTTCTTCATGGATCAGGATGCTAGAGGCGCGGGGGGTACTTCGAACCTTTCCCAGGAGGGGGATCTTGAACCTCTTTCGAGGCTCGTGAACTCGGCCCTTTCGAGGATTTTTTCGCATTGGGCTGAGCGGACCTATTCCTTGGCAGCCAAATGGGGCAGCAAGCCAATTCCGAGCGTGAGTCAATCCCGAATCATGATGAGAGAGATGGACCTCATGGCTTCAGTCGATTACGCCTTTGTAACAGGCAAGCAGAACACTTTGCCTGCTGGAGCAACTCAGATTGACCTGCCTGAGGGTGTCACCTTGTATCGAAATCTCAACGTAAAAGGCGAAGTCTTGTTCCTGCGGCCGTCTCACGAGCGACTTACGGAAAATTTTGTTGTATTCGGCATTTAGCTTGCGCGCTGCTGGGCGGCGGGGCAGAGGACGCCCATGACGGAGCGCACCGTCCTCTCGTGGCGAGTGGCGACGTCGCTCCACTCCTTCCGCCTGCCCCAAAGGCGCTGGCCCCGTTCTGGTGACGTCAAAGGAGCGCCTCGATGGTCTGGCACAGGTTCTCGTGCGGCGCCTTCCCGCGCGGCCTCACCTCCAGCACCAAAGGTTCCAGCACCGCCCACTGTCCATCCTCAGAACCATCGCCACTCCATCCGCCGTCCGCCAGGCAGAGCAGATAGGAACGGTGATCAAGAGCTGACAGGGCCTAGAGCGAGATGAGATCAGATACAACCATGAAGCCCGTCATTGCGAGGAGCGAAGCGACGAAGCAATCCAGCTTTCCAAGCGTCTGGATTGCTTCGCTGCGCTCGCAATGACGGCCGCTTCCCCGGTGCCACCTGAACGCATCCTGCTCTCGCTCAGAGCGGGGGCATTTCAGGGGGTGGGGTCACAGTTGACTGACGTCCATTCTTACGGATAGCTTGGCTCCCCTGAGTTCCAGGCTGCTCAGACGGATCGGGCGGCTAAAATGGCTCTGGCCGCCAACTCGAACCCTTCCACTCCGCACTCCCTCTCGACCCGTCCCAACGCCGCTTCCCGCACGGTCCCCCACAGCGCCTCGTCATGGTACAGCGCCAGCACGGCGCGCGCGAACGCGGCCGCGTCGGAGGTGGGCGCGGCGAGCAGATCCCGCCCGTCCACCCAATCCAACTGCCCCCGCAGCAACTCGCTCGCGACGATCGGCACTCCCATCGAAGCCGCCTCGTGCAGCTTGTAGGGAATCCCCGCCGCGAACCGCGTTGGCGCGACGAACACCCGGTGCGCGTCATAGAGCGACGCCAGATCCGCGACCTCTCCGAGCAGGGCGATTCGCGGATGCGCCGCGAGACGCGACAGGTCGGCCTCGCCCACGAACCCCGCGACGCTCAGCCGCGCCGCCTCGCCCAGCTCCGCCTCGATCAGCGGCAGGACGGAATCGGCGAACCAGAGCAGCGAATCGAGGTTCGGGCTGTCCGCCACCGGGATGGCGCCCACGAACAGAAGGCCGGCGCGTTCGGCGAAGGGGCGGGGCGTCGGCGTTGGCGCGCGCGCATGGCCCAGCACCGCGACATCGGCGAAGCCCACGCTCCGCAGCCGCGCGGCCTCGGCCTCGTTGACCGCTACGACCGCCTGGCAGAACCAGGCGTTCGCGAACTCGGCGCGGAGGGTTGCGTCCAGATCGAACGCGTCTCCGCTGATCGCCCGCCGCGCCGCCTCGCGCGACGCACCAATCGCCTCGGTATCGAGCACCAGGCGGACATCGCCCGCGCCGTCCATCCCGACCCGCTCTAGGATCGGCTTCACCTGATCGAGGTTGTGGGTGCGCGCGATCCAGATCGTGTCGTAGTAGCCGCGCCGCGCCTTGAGGAACGCCTCCAGCGCGCCCAGGCCCCGGTCGTGCATCACCTCTACCGCCTCCGGCATCCCCGCATGGATCGCGGCGATGTCGATCCGCCCCGGATGCAGCGGATAGACGGTGACGTGCCAGCCGCCCTTGGCCAGCGCCGCGACGATATCGTTCGAGCGCACGAAGCCCTGGCCGAGATGGCGCAGCGGAACCTGGTCCTCAATGAACAGCACGCGCCCGCGCGGCTTGCTTGCCGCGCGCGCGAACAGCGGGGCGCGGGCATCGGCGGCATAGCGAAAGCGCAGCCGGGCCATGTGCTTGCGGAAGAACAGCTCGTGCCGCGCCGCGATCTGCGCCGCCGCCGCGCCGCCCCCATCGGTGCTGCCGTATTCCAAATGGTGGACCACCACCGCCGGGTCGTAGACGACGCGACGGCCAGCCTCCCAGATCCGCAGGCAGAGGTCGGTGTCCTCGTAATAGGCGGGGGCGAACGCCTCGTCGAAGCCGCCCAGGTCGCGCACCAGCGCGGTGCGGGTCAGCAGGAAGGCGGCCGAGCAAAAATCGACATCGCGCACGAAATTCGCCTCGGGCGCCAAGGGCGAGGCATCGCGCAGATAGCCCGCCGTCCAGCCGTCGCGCCAGACGATCGAGCCCGCCTCCTGCAACGCCCCGTGCGTGCGGATCAGCTTGGCGCCGACCGCCCCGACGGTGGGATCGGCGCGCAGCCGATCGAGCGCCGCCCGCACCGCGCCGGGCGCCAGCGCCACATCGTTGTTCAGATAGAGCAGCGCCTCGGCGGAGGCGAGGCGCAGCCCGGCGTTGCAGCCCTTGAGAAAGCCGATGTTCTCTGCGAAGCGCAGCACCAGCGCGCCGCGCAGGTGGCGGGCGATCTGGCGGGTTTCGTCGGAGGAGCCGGAATCGACCAGGATCAGCTCGATCGGCCCGGCGAAATTGGCGCGCAGGCTGGCCAGCGCCGCCATGGTCAGGGCGAATCGGTTATGCGCCACCACAAGGACGCTGAGCGCCGGCGTCGCGCCCCGCAGGTCGAAATCGAGACCCAGGCGGCCATGGCCGGGCAGCAGGGCGGCGGCTTGGGCGAGGAACAGCGCCTTCGCCTGGCTCTCGACCGGCGGCTCGCCGATCGCGTCCCGCGCGGCGGGGCCGAACAGGGCGACGTGGCGCAGCCCGTCGCGCAGGTCGGGCGTGCGACTCCGCGCCCCCCGCCAGGCGGCCAGGGGATCGAGGCAGGCGCGGGGCGCAGCCCTTGCGCGAGTCCGTGCTCCAGGAAGTGGCGCAACAGGCCGACGACCCGCTCCGGCTCGTCGAGCTGGGCGCGGTAATGGTCGCGCTGAAAGAGGGGGCTCGGGTCGGCGCGGTCATTGTCCAGGATGTCGAGCAGCGCCGGCACGCGCGCCGGACCGTCCGGCAGCGCCGGGTCCGCGTCGCGCATGTGATCGAGATCGATCAGCGGATGGGGGGACCGCCCCTCGGCGGCACCCCATCCCAGGAAATGCGTCAGCGGATCGAAGTCGCCTCGCCCGATATCGGGGAAGCGCAGGCAGTACCAGACCCGGTCGAAATACCAGGCCACGTCGGGACGGGCCGCGATCGGCAGCGCCAGGTAGCGCCGGATCGCCTCCAGATCCTGCTTGTCGCCGCCGACCCGGGCGGCGAACAGCGCCGGGTCCACGAACGCGGAGGCGAACAGATCCCGCACCCGCTCAGGCGTGTACTCCATGTCTGGGCCGGACCCTACGCCCAGATCCGCGCGCCGTTGTCGCACACCACCTCGCGCTCCGTGCCCAGGAGTTGGCGCAGCGGGGCCGAACGCGCCGGGATCGCGAGCGCCATCGCCGCTCCGGCCGCGGGGGCGCGCACGCGGTGCAGCAGGCCAGGCCCGATCACCGCCAGCGTGTCGGGCGGCAGCACGTAGCGGTCCACCATCCCGTGCGGCTCGGCCAGCGCCAGCGCCTCCGCCCCGGTCCGGCTCATCCAGCGCGACTCGCCGCCGGGGGCGAACTCGGGCAGGCGATGGCTGTCGCGCACCACCTCCAGCTCGACCACCGCCTCGTCCAGCGGCGTGATCAGCAGCAGGGCTTCGGTGGGGGAGGGCAACTCGGCCAACGCGCTCGGCTGGACGAAGTCAGCGCCGGGGACGCAAAGGCGCGGGCGCAGCACCAGCGGATGGTCCTCCAGCACGGCCCGCAGCGCCCCGATCACCTCCGGCGCGTAGAGTGCCGCCTCGATCGCGCGTCGCGCCTCGGCCTCGCTCGTGCCGGCGGCATCCTCTGAGCGGCCCGGCCGGCCAGGGGGGAGGGCCAGGAGCAACATCCCCGCCTGCACCAGGTCATCCACGGCGTTGGCGACGGCCGCGCCGATCAGGCCGATCTCGCGTTTGCCGCGCAGCAGCACGGACGCATCCACCCGGTCGGTCCACAGCCCGCCCAGGACGCTGCGATGCCGTCCGCACGCCGGCCACTGGCGATACAGCGCCTGGAAGAAGTCGGCATAGCCCGCGATGGTCACGCGCGGCAGCTCCACGTCCCCGCCCTCCGGCTTGACCGAGACGAAGGGCAGATGGAGCGGGCTGAGCCTCTCATAGAAGCTGATCGCGTAGCCGCACGTCCCGTCGCCGATCCCGGCCGAGGCCAGGTCGGCGCGGCGCAGGTTCGCCACCGCCTCGCCGATCACCTGATGGCCGAGCAGCGCCTGCACCGTCAGGGGCCGCTCTCCCGGCGCATAGGCCCAGCCGGTGGCCCCGGTCGGGGTGATGACATCAAGCGAGCCGCGAATGGACATGGTGGAACTCTCTCCGTGGGAAGTGTCAGGCCGCCGCGTCGAGCCGGGACGCGCGCAGTCGGTGGTAAAGGCCAAGATGCGCGGCGAGCGTCTCCGACGCTGGCGCCGGGGCGCGCATCGTGGCGGTCAGGCCGGCCAGCAGGTCGCGATCCTGGTCCAGCCGCTTCAGCAGCTCGACCAGCGCCGGCGCGCTGCCCATGCGGAAATGGAACCCGTCCAGGCCGTCGCGGACCTTCTCGGCCATGCCGCCGATGTCGGAGCACAGAACGGGGCGGCGGTTGCGCAGCGCCTCCTCGATCACCAGCGGCGCGTTCTCCCACCAGATCGACGGCATCAGCACGACGTCGACGCCCTGCATCAACGCGTCCACCTCGTCGTGCTCGTAGGGGCCGTGAAAGATCACGTTGGAGCCTGGGGCGCCGAGGCGCTTGGCCAGGTCGGCGCGGAACACCTCGGGCTGGTTTCGGTAGTCGCCGAAGATCACGAAGCTGACCGTCTCGCAGCCCTCGGCATCGAGCTGCTCGGCGGCGCGCAGCATGACCTCGATCCCCTTCAGGCGGGAAATCTGGCCGAAGAACCCGACCCGCAGCGCCGCGCCGGCGGGCGGGAGGAGGGCAGGGGCGGCGGCGCGGGGGATCAGGTTCTCGATCACCGTCATCCTCGCTTCCGGCACGCCCCAGTCGATATAGCGCCGCGCTAGGAAGTCGCTCGGCGAGACAAACTGATCGACCAGGTCGAAAAAGCCTTGGATGTAGCGCCGGCGGAGAAAGAAGTCCGACGGCGCCACATCGGGGAAGCACGCGCCGCACCGCACGTCGCTCGCGCGCCGGCACAAGTGCAAATCGTCGCGCGTGACCATCTGGCCGAAATGATTGCAGATCGCGAGATATTCGTGCAACGTCAATACGATACGCGCCTTTGGCAGGACGCGGCGGACCAGCCCGAACACCTCCACGCCGAAGTTGGCGTAGTGGTGGAAATGCACCACGTCGGGTGCGATCTCGCGCAGCACCCGCTCCAGCTCGCGCGGCAGGCGCGGGTCGCGGTTGGCGAAGTTGAACCAGTTGAATGTCCCCGGCGCATACAGGAACTCGCGCTCGGAGAAGGGCTGGGTGATGCAAAGCTCCGCGCCCTGGCCCGGCAGCGTCCCGCAGCCCAGGAACCACGCCTCCACCCCCGGCTGCTCGGCAAGGCCCGCGAACAGCTTGTAGGCGGCGTTCTCGGCCCCGCCCTTGGTGATCTCGGGATGGCCGTGCGAGGCGATCAGCAGGCGCGTCGCCTCAGCCATGCGTGCCTCCGATCCAGCGGGTCTGATGGGTCCACGCGTTGTAGAGCGTCATGTTCATGCGCCACCGCTGCGCCGCGCCGACCTGCGAGCGCCGCTCCAGGTGATAGAGCCGCACCGAGGGATCGACCGCGCAGGCAAGGCCGCGCTGGCCGATGCGCAAGCAGAGATCCGAATCCTCGAAGTCGCCGATCACATAGACCTCGTCGAACCCGTCCAGTTCGTTCGCCAGCGCGCGGCGCATCATGACGCAGGCGGCGGTGATCGCGGGGCTGTAGAGCAGCGCCAGACTGTCGGGCGGCTTCAGGCCCTTGCGCGGATGCATCGGGAACATCCAGCCGCCGAACTCGTCCAGCCTCTCGAAATCCATGCCCTGGTGCTGCACCGCGCCGTTCTCGAACAGCAGAAGCGGGCCGATCGCGCCCAGGCCGGGCTCCTCTTCCAGGCGCCGCGACAGGGCCGCGAGCCAGCCGGGCGCGCTGGGGAAGACGTCGGAGTTCATGAAGCAGACGAATTCGCCGCGCGCGTGGGCCAGCGCGACGTTGTTGGCGGGCGCGAAGCCCATGTTGCGGTCCAGCATGAGCAGCCGAAGCGGCACCTGGAACCGCTCATGGACGCTCACCGCCAGCGCCTCTAGCTCCCGCCGGCGCGGCGGATCGTCGAGCACATAGATCAGCTCGGTGTCGGGCAGGCCGTGGCGGGCGAACAAGGCGGCCTGGTATTCGACGAAATCGATCCGCCCATACAGCGGCACGATCAGGCTGTGGCGCGGCGCGGGGTGCGGGCGGCCCAGCGTGACCGCGCTGACGCGCGGGCGCTGGCGAAGCCGCTCGGCGTTCAGCGCGCGGACCGCGGGTCCGGCGACGCCCTCGAAGGCGGGCGCAAGTTGGTCGTAGCGCAGGTCGAAGGCCGACA
>DATFDN010000525.1:0-7501 GCA_035252035.1 Acetobacteraceae bacterium
AAGGAAGGCCCCCTCCCCTTGCGGGAGGGGGTTTGGGGAGGGGCTTCGGTGGAGGGTGGGCAACCAGCGCCGCCACCTCCGTCAAAACCTGAGAGACCGTAATCCCCGCCATCCTGCCATCCGCCGCGACGACGGATGCGGCGCATCGTCCGATGGGGGCGTATTCGGCGGCCGGGGTCGGGCCGAACAGCCCGATCGTGGGGGCGCCAGTCGCCGCGGCGAGGTGCATGAGACCGGAATCGTTGCCGACGAACAGCGCGGCGCGAACGAGACAGGCGGCGGCCTCCGGCAAAGACAGCGTCCCCACCAGATCGATTGCCTCCGGCAGCAGCGCCAGGAGCGGCGCGGCCATCGCCCGCTCCGCCTCCCCCGGACCGCCGAGCACCGCTGGGATAGCCCCCGGCAGCATATCCCCCGCCAGGGTGCGAAACAGGGCGGCGAAGCGCTCGGCCGGCCATATTTTCGGCGCCCAGTTGGCGGTCGGCCCCAATGCGATGACCGGCTGATCGGCAGGCAGCAACGCCTTGGCTCGTGCATGATCCTGAGCCGCGATCCAAGCGACGGGCGCGGGCGGCGGGTCGAGACCCAGCATGGAAGCGAGCTGCACGACCTTGTGCTTTGTTCCGGCTTCGCCCCATGTCCGTGAGCGCATGGCGGCGCGGCGTCGGGTGCGGACCATCCAGCCCAGCGCCGAGCCGCGCACATCGACCACGAGATCCCAGCGCCGCCCCGCGGCCCAGGCCCATAGACCCAGCCAGTGGGCGTTCCAGCGGCGCTTGCGCAAAATGATCGTCCGTTCGCGGTTCGGTACTCGCGCGAAGATGCCCTCGGCGTAGGGGCCGCAGGCCACGGTGATCCGCGCCTTGGGATGGGCGCGGATCAGGTGATCGAGCAGCCCCGTGGAGAGTACGGCGTCGCCCACGCGGTTTGAGGTGACGAACAGAATACGCATGGCGGGCCGCGATAGCTGAAACGTCGCGCCGAGGAAATCGTTTAGGCGGCGCGACTCTCTCACATCGCAAGCCAATCATGCGTGATACACGCACTTAGCGACCCGAACGCCGGAAATTCGCCACATTCACGCTCTATATACGTTAAGTGAATAAGTGGATCGCCAGTTCGAAGTCAAGATAAATTTGGCGTCCATTGAATAGGCCGGTCCTTAAGCGAAGGGGTTATCAAGCATGCGAATAGCGCAAATCGCACCTCTTTTTGAGGCGGTGCCACCCAAGCTCTATGGTGGAACGGAACGGGTGGTGTATTCCTTGACCGAGGAACTTGTTGCGCTTGGTCACGACGTGACATTGTTCGCCAGCGGGGACTCCGTTACCTCCGCCACCCTAGTCCCAATGAAGGATCAAGCCATGCGGCTCGATCCGAATGTCAGGGATTGGATTGCCTACTATATGCGCATGATGGAACTAGTCCGGCAGCGGGCGGACGAGTTCGACATCTTGCACTTCCACACCGACTATTTTCCATTGTCCTTGTTCTCGCGGCAGTCCACACCATTTGTGACGACCTTGCATGGGCGCCTTGACCTGCCTGAGTTCAAGATGATTTATGAGATGTTTCCCGATGCGCCGTTCGTTTCTATTTCGGATGCACAGCGCGCCCCGATCCAGGGATTGAACTGGGTCCGCACCGTTCTGCATGGTATCCCGGAAAGGCTGCTGACCCCGCGTCCGGTGAAACAGGACTATTTCGCCTTCCTCGGCCGTGTGTCGCCGGAAAAGGGCCTGGACAGGGCAATCCGCATCGCCAAGGCCGCCGGTATCAGTTTGAAGGTTGCCGCCAAGGTGGACGCAGCCGACAAGAAGTATTGGGAAGGAGAAATCAAGCCGCTGCTCGACCGCAGCACCCATGTGGAGTTCATCGGCGAGATCAACGACGCGCAGAAGCCGGACTTCCTCTCCGGCGCCCATGCGCTCCTATTCCCGATCGACTGGCCCGAGCCGTTCGGCCTGGTGATGATCGAGGCCATGGCGTGCGGCACGCCCGTGATCGGCTTCCCATGCGGCTCGGTGGCCGAGGTGATTGATCATGGCGTCACCGGCTTCATCGTGCCCGATGAGGCGGCGGCGGTGAGCGCCATCGGCAATCTCGGGCGCCTCGACCGGAGGCAGGTGCGCCGGCAGTTCGAGCGCCGCTTCACGGCGCGTCGGATGGCCGAGGATTACGTCTCGGTCTACGAGGAATTGTGCGTCGGCCAGCGGCCGTTGCTACGCGCCGTCGGAGCCTAGAGCCGGGGGGCTTCGGAGCCGCGTGGCGGCTCCGAAGCTCAGAGGCTTTGCCTCACCGGGGCGGCGGTGGGGGAGGATATCCCATGCCGGGTTGCGCGCCGGGGGGCGGAGGATAGGCGCCGGCTGGCGGGGGTGGAGGGGGTGGATAGCCCGCACCGGCCATGCCGGGGTTCATCCCGCCCTGATATCCTGCCGGGTACCCACTCATGTCAGTCTGCATCCCTCCGGCGGGCTGCATCCCGGACCGCATCGCCATCTGCGCCTGTTGCGCCTGCTGCATCGCTTGCTGGATCAACTGCCTCGTTTGCGCCCAATCCCCCCTGGCCAGTGTCTCCAAGGCATTGCTGATCGTCTGCACGGCGGGACTTTGGTCAGGCTGGTTGACCGCGCCCATGGGGACGGAGCGGTTAAGGAGGTAAGTCTCGGCGTTCTCAAGGGCGGATTGAGCAACGCCGCCTTGCCTGCGGTTGACGGCACTCTCGGCGACGGCCAGGTATTCGGTCGCGGTCGCGTTTGGACCGAGGCCAACCGGCGGCAGGCTTGGCGAGATCACTGAATGCGGCTGGCTGCCGAGGATGTTGGTCGGATGATGGACCATTGGCTGCCGGCTCGGCGGGGCTGGCAGCTCTTGCAAGGGTGCCGCATTGGTTCCTTCGGCCGACATCCCGCTCTGGGCGGAGTAACGGTCCTGCGAGAGGCCCGGCTGGCCGGTCGTCGTCTGGGCCAGGGCTGGGGCCGCGGCAAGCGCCGTCATCATCGTGAGCGAAAGTACTAAGCGCATGATTGATCTCCTGCCAAGGTAGCGCGCACGAGACCTAATCCTTTCGGCACCGGCTCGCTGCCGCCACTGACGACATGTTGAACGAGGGGCTATCGCCAGCGCCGGTGAAACCAGAGCCATTGGTCGGGGTGCTCGCGAACCCATTGCTCCACGATCCCCGTCACGTGCTGCATGGTTCGCGCGACATCGATCGCCCCATCCGGGGCGCGCGGCAGGTCCAGCGGACCAATCGCGTCCACTCGAAAGCGGCCGGCCGGCAGCCGCACGACCCGCACGCCGATCACGGGACATTCGAATTGACGGGCGAGGCGGGCGAGCGTGGGGTTGGCCTTGCAGGGCCTGCCGAAGAAGGTCACGTCCACGCCGCGCGAGAAGTGCTGATCGACCAACATGCCGAGATGCTCGCCCCGGCGCAGCGCGCCCGCCATCTCGATGGGCGCCTCCATCCTGGTGCGGATCAGCCGCCCCATGAGCGGGGCGCGGATGCGGATGATCTCGGCGGCGACGGCGCGGTTGTTGGGCATCCGGTAAACCACCGCCGAGGGCAGCCCGTGCGCGGCGGCGGCGACCGCCGGCAGTTCCCAGTTGCCGAGATGGGCGGAGAAGCAGAGCGCCGGCTTGCCGTCGTGCAGCAGCTCGTAGAAGAGCGGCGCCGCGTCGGTCTCGATCCGGCCCGTGCCGGGGTTGTCGGGATCGAAGTCCCACAATTGGCCGAGATGGACGTATTCGCCGGCGACACGGCCAAGGTTGTCCCAGGCCGTACGCAGCGTCGCCTCGATCCACGCGGCATCACGTTCGGGGAAAGCGGCGCGCAGATTGGCCTGGCCGACGCGGTGCGCCGGGCTGAGCGGGCCGAGGCGCCGCGCCGCCGCCCCGCACAGGGCTGAGGCACGGTCGGGATCGGTGCGCGCCAAGGTCCGCAGCAGGCCGGAGATGGTCCGGCCGAGCCATTGCTCGGCCAATCTCGGCGGAGTCACGGCCGAGGGAAGGGTAGGCTGGCATTCATGTGCGTCGCGGCGACCGCGGCCTGTCCCGCGGCGACGCTGATCTGCGAGAGGCCCCGGACCACATCGCCGGCCGCGTACAGGCCCTCGACACTCGTTTGCTGGTGGTCGCGGACGATCAGCGCGCCATCCTCGTCGGCCTCGGCCCCCAGCGACGTCGCGAGTTTCGAGCGGATGCGGGTGCCGAGCGCCGAGTAGATGGTATCGAACCGGTGCGTTGTCCCGCTTTCCATATGCCAGGCCGTGATGGTGTCGCCTTCCGACGAAAGCTTGCGGACCGGATCGTCCAGGATGCGGACATTCGCCGCGCGCAGCGTGTCCCGCTCCTCCTCGGGAATTTCCATCGCCCGCCCGAGCGTCAATACCGTCAGGTCGGGCGTGTAGGCGCGCAGCAGCAGAGCCTCCTTGAGACGGCATTTGCCATAGGCGATCAGCGCGACCTTCTGGCCCGCCGCCTCATAGGCATCGCAGATCGGGCAGTAGCGGACCAAGCCCCGGCGGACGGCGTCTTGTATGCCGGGCAGTTCAGGCTCGACGTCAAGCCCGCCGGTCGCAAGCAGCACGCGCTGAGCTTGGAGAGTCGCCTCATCAACGGTGGCGGCGAATTGCCCATCCGCACGCCGCTCCAGCCGCGTCACCTCGCCGTCCATGATCTCGGCTCCGTATTTGCGTGCCTGTTCCCGCAAGCGGCCGAGCAAGGCCGTGCCGGAAATGCCATCAGGAAAGCCGATCAGGTTATGGGAGACGGGAATCCATGAGGCGCGGCTGGCCCCGCTGTCGATCACGCGGACGCGCCGGCGGAACCGGGCGAGATAGGTCGCGGCGGTCAGCCCGGCCGGGCCGGCGCCAATCACGAGGATGTCGGGTGGGCGTCGTTCCGAGGTGAGCATCGAGGTCAGGCTCTCTGCATGGCGCGGTGGAAACCGCGGGGCTGGGCGCGGGTTGCCTGCGTCTCCACCCGGGCAGATGAATCAGGCAGCGTTTCGCGAAGGCCGCTTTCGGGCTGGCGTGGCCCGGCATCGATCGCTAGATTGTTGCGAAAGACAGGTTTCTTGCAACGCGCGTGGCTCCGGGCCATGGGAACAAGGAAACGGCGATGCCAAAACTGCGGAGTCTGATCGCTGCCGCGCTCCTCGCGGCCCTGGCTGGACGGGCGGGGGCCGAGGATTTCTGGGGCCGCAAGATCGCGAACCAGCCGACCAACTTCATATTCGGCTATGGCTCGCTCATCAACACCACATCGCGCAACGCGACCGCGAGCAAGCCCATCGCCGCCATGCCGGTGCGGGTCGCCGCCGCGTTCGGGTATGTCCGCTGCTGGTGCGATCGGTCCGCCTCCGGCTTTACCGCGCTCGGCCTGCGCCGTCCGAAGCCTGGCGAGGATGCCATGACGGTCAACGGCGTGCTCTATCCGGTCGAAGGCAACGACATGGGCGCCTTCGACGCGCGCGAGGCCGGATACCGGCGCGTCGAGGTGCCGCGCGAGCAGATCGAGGCCGTTTCCTGGCAGCGCCTGCCCGAGCAGGGCCAGATCTGGGTCTATGTGCCGGTGCATGGAGACAATGCGCCTGGCGTGGATCTGCCGGCGCCGAGCAGCGATTTCCCGCTGCTGCAATCCTATATCGATGTCGTGGTCGAGGGTGGGATGGAGTACGGGCCGGACTACGCGCGGGAGATCATCGCGACCACGACGGATTGGAACAGCTATTGGTTGAACGACCGCGAGCTGCCCCGGCGGCCTTGGGTGTTCGACAAGCAATCCGCGGGGGTTGACAAAATGCTCGCCGCAAACGCCCCGCATTTCGCCGACCGGCGGTTTCCAGAGGCGTATGCGGTGGAGAGGCTGGAGCAGAGATAGACTGAAGCTCCATTGGCAGCGGCCTGTCCTCTCCCAATCAGGTTCTTGTGCTATTGCAACGGATAGTGCCGCACAATAATGCCAGTCCGCCTTGACTCTGACCCACCCGTCATGCCCGCGAACGCGGGCATCCAGGCCCACGCGCACCAAGCTTCGTGCGGTTCCCTGGATTCCCGCTTGCGCGGGAATGACGGCGTAAGGGTCAAAGTATACGCCGGTTGGTACAAGGGAAGCAGAACAGCGAGGCCCATCCACGGCGGGTCATCAACAATCCCATGGCAAAATGCGTAACGAGATCAAGGTCCGTGCGGCTTCCGCGCTGGGCAGCGGTAGTAGAGTTGCTCCGGGTCGGCGTCGTTGCCGTAATCGAATAGGAAATCCAAGCCTTCTGCGTATGTCAGTGCCATACCGGGTGTGTCTGGTCCGGGCTGATCTATGTCTGGCACGATACCTCCGTAGCGGATAACATCATCCGGGCGCATATAGTAGGACCGCACCGGCTTGTGGGTTCCGAACTGCATGGTCAGCTCAGTAATGCGCAGTTGCCGCCTGGGATCATTGCAGTGCCTCCCTCTCGCCCATAGGCCCTGAAGCTCCCGGCAGAATCGGTAGCGGCTTGACGTCGCCCCAATCAGGCTCCGCCGCTGGCGCGGTGGATAGCAGAAGACACCAGAGAAGGCACAGCAGCAAAATGCGCTGAGGGCTGGTCATAGGAGCATTCGTGGCAGGGATCGGAGTAGATCATCGTTTGCGCGGCGCCCGCGCTGGGCAGCGATAATAGATCTGCTTTGGTCCAAAATCGGTTCCGTATTCAAATAGAATCCCCTCTTCTCGATCATATGTGAGCGCTTGAGTCCCGAAGGTGAAAGCCGGGTCGTACACGTCTGGCACAACGGCCCCGTAAGGGGCCGTATGCTCCGGCGCTGCGTAGTAAAACCTTATTGGTCGCCCGGTTCCGAACTGGAGAGACTGTCTGCTCACACGCAATTGTCGCCGAGGGTCGGTGCAATGCCGTCCCTGTGCCCATAAGCCCTGAAGCTCCAAAGGGATCGGCAGCGGCTTGTCCTCCCCCCAATCAGGCTCCGCTGCTAGCGCGACCGGCAACGAGACACACCAGAGAAGACACAGCAGCAAAATACGTTGATGGTCGGCCATTAGAGCGTTCGTGGCAGAAAGCGGAGTAGATCATCGTTTGGTCGGCCTCGTTGCCGGGCAGCGATAGTAGATATGCTTTGGTCCAGAATCAGTTCCGTACTCAAATAAAATGCCCTTCGATCGATCGTATGTGAGTGCTTGCGTCCCGTAGGTGAAAGCCGGATCGTCCGCGTCTGGCACGACGCTCCCGTTTGGGTCCATACGATCCGGTGCGGCATAATAAAACCTTATTGGTCGCCCGGTTCCGAACTGGAGGGATTGTCTGCTTACATGCAACTGCCATCGGGGGTCGTTGCATTGGCGCCCTTGCGCCCACAAGCCCTGAAGCTCTAAGGGAATCGGTAGAGGCCTGTCATCGCCCCAATCAGGCTCTGCTGCTACCACAGCCGGTAACAAAATACACCAGAGAAAACATAGCGGCAAGGTCCGTTGGAGGAGGGCCATCGAAGAACCCGCTACT
>DATFDN010000526.1:0-2156 GCA_035252035.1 Acetobacteraceae bacterium
CGGGTCAACCCGCTGAGCGCGCTCACACCCGGTTTCCTGAGGGGAATTTTCGGGCGCTGATTGCCCTCGCGCTTGCGTGACCCGAACCGGAGCGGAGCGACATCGTTGCAGACCAAGCAACGAGTGCGCCATGCTGCTGACGCTTTCGACATGGGCGGTCCTGTTCGCGCTGTACTTGATGTTCGCCGGTCAGGCGACGGGCTCCGAGCTGTGCGCCGGTGCCCTGGTGGCCATGACAGGGGCAGCGTTGCAGATTTACCTGCATCGGATGGGGGAGCATCCGTTGCGGCTTCGCGCACCTTGGGGCCGGCTGGCCGCCCGCGCCGGAATATCGCTGGTGTGCGATACGCTGACCGTTGGGCGCGCGCTGCTTCGCGCGAGCATCGGGCGTCCGGTACACGGGGTGATCCAGGCCCAAGGTTTCATTGTTGATGGAACGAGGGAGGCGGGACGGAGGGCGGCGGTCATCCTCGCGGCATCCATCGCGCCGAACGGCTTCGTCACAAAGGTTGTGGCCGCAGACCAGGCCCTGAAGCTGCATCGCCTGGTTGCCGCGCCCGCTCGGGAGGATCGTCTGTGGCCGGTCTAAGCCTGCCCTGGCTCGCCGCCGGAATTGGCACGATTCTTGCTTTGGTAATTCCAATCGGCGCCGCGCTGCATGGTGGCGTTGGCGAGCGCCTTGTGGCGGTGCAGATGGCCTCCGTTGTCACATGCTGGGCTTTGGCGGAGCTGAGCTTTGCCTTCGGTCAGCCCTCCTTCCTCGATCTCGCTCTGACCCTTGGCCTCCTCTCGGTGCCCGGCACCCTCGTCTTCGCGATTTTCATGGAGCGCTGGCTGTGAGCGTGGTGTCGGATCTGCTGCTCGCGGCGGCAACGCTCTCGGCGTGGCTCGCCTGCCTCGGGTTCGCGCGGCTCCGCGGGGCGCTCGACCGGCTGCATTGCGCGACATTCGCCGCCGCCACTGTCGGACCCGCCGTGCTGGTTGCGGCGTTCGCGAGCCAGGGTGGCTCGCCGTCCGTGGCCAAGGTGGTTTTCTTGCTGGCCTGCCTCCTGCTCTCCGGAGCGGCATTGTCCCACGCGATCGGGCGCGCGCTGATCTGGCGCGACCAGCACGGGGGCGAACCATGAGCGCCTTGCTGTTCGTGCTGTTTCTCCTGATCGCCATGACAGGGGCCGGAGTGGTGCTGACCCGCGATCCACGACGCCAGGCGCTCGCGATCGCGGCGAACGGGTTGGTGCTGGCGCTGCTGTTCCTGGCGCTGCAAGCGCCCGATGTCGCCTTTTCCGAGCTTGCCGTCGGCACCGCCGCCATTCCGCTGCTGTTCCTCGTGGTCCTGGCGGCGATCCGCACTGATCGAAAGCCCGACTGAGCCGTGCCGCGAACGCTTCGCCTGCTGCTGTTCCTGGTCTCGATGGGCGGGATCGCGGCGGCGCTGCCCTTCGTGGTGGCCGCCATGCCGGCCTTTGGGGCGCATCCCTTGCCCTATGGGGAACTCATAAACCATTTGGCGCCGGACCAGCGGCACGTCACGAACATGGTGACGGCGGTGAACTTCGATTATCGGAGCTTCGACACGCTGGGCGAGGAGATCATGCTGTTGGCCGCCGTCACTGGCACGGCGGTCCTGCTGCGCAGCCGCCGGGAGGACTCGCCCGCCGATCGGCCCGCGACGGTGCCGGGCCGTCCCATTCCACGTCCGAGCGAGGGGTTGGTCTTGGCGGGACGGTTGTTTGGGCCGCTCACCATGATTTTCGGCGTTTATGTCATCCTCCACGCGCAGCTTACGCCCGGCGGCGGTTTCCAGGGCGGCGTCATCGTTGCCTCGGGATTGCTGCTCCTTTTCCTCTGCGAAGGATATCGGAGCTGGCGCGTCCTGATGCGCACCGGCCTGCTGGACGCGCTGGAGGGAGGCGGCGCGGCCATGTACGCGGTCGCGGGCCTCGCACCCATGATCGTTGGTGCCCACTACCTGGAAAACGTGCTGCCGCCGGGGCAGCTTCGGGCGTTGCTATCGGGCGGGTTGATCCTGATTCTCAACTGGGCGGTCGCACTCGCGGTCGCGGGCGGATTCGGCATTCTCTTCGTGGACTTCCTGAAGGAGACCCGCGCGGACCAGCGAGACCAGGACGAGACATGAAGGCTCTCGGCGATGCGCT
>DATFDN010000527.1:0-3071 GCA_035252035.1 Acetobacteraceae bacterium
GGCGAGGATCCCGGCCATCACGGGCGGACTCTCCGGATCGGGCGGCATGTCCGAGCAGCCAAGCCCCGGCAAGTCGGCGCAGACCACGAGCCGGTGGTCCGCGAACGCCTCGATATTGCGCACCCAATGCCGCCACGAGCCCGTGCCGCCATGCAGCAGCACGAGCGGCAATCCGCTGCCCCAGAGGCGCCAAACCATCCGGCCCGCGCCGCAGGGTGTCTCAAAACGTTCCGCTTGCCGTTGAAGACAGTCGAGCGTGGCTTGCGCGTTGGAAATGGCAACGCCCCTTGATTGCTTCTGCCGCGCGCGGCGTGTCGTGCGGGCGGACCCTAGATACGGGTCTAGGAGAGCGTCAAGCCAGTACCAGTATGGGTCGGGCCGAGCCAGCCGCGCACTATAACATGCCCAGCCGGTAACAAGCGCGTGCGGCCCAGAACTAAGCTTTTGCGGTCAACCCTTGGTCATAGCCAAGATATTGGCCAACGAAACAGATAGGGAGGATCCCGCATGCGCTACCTGTCCGGAATAACGTTCGGCTGGCGGAAGATGCGCGTGCTACGCGCCTTGGCCACGATTTCCGTGGCGACGCTTGTTCTGCTCTCCGCGCCGGGGCATGCGGCACGTCCTTATCGTGGACCAGTGATCTGGTCCATCCTTCTCTGCAAGTTCTCCGATAGCCCCGTGCCAAAGCATGACCTAGCCTATTATCAGTCCATGTTCGTCACCCCCGCCACGGGTGGCATGGACGATTATCTGAAGGCGATCTCGTATGGCAGTGCCGATTTCAGCGGCACGGTGGTCAAGGGCTGGTACACGATCAACAAGACCACAGCGCAGGAATCGGCACTCGGCGGCAACCAGCGCACCCAGAAATTCACCGATTGCCTGGACGCGGCGGCCCATGACCGCAGCGCGCCATACACGCCGCCGGCGGGCCAGCTTGTCGCCGTGATCACCTCGCCCGGCATCGACCTGTTCGGAATGCCAGGCGTCGGTTCGTTCCTCGGCGAGGACGTGAACCTGACCGGCATGAGCCACGAGGTGGGGCACGGGCTGGGTTTCAACCACTCGTTCTCCAACGACACGAGCTTCCAGGACGCCTCGTGGTCGCAGCCCGGAGAGTATGATGATCCCTGGGACATGATGAGCGCGTACAACGTCTTCGGCGATCCCGGCACGAAGTTTGGCGGTGGCGGGCCTGGCTTTAACGCCCACCATATCGATGAGATGGGCTGGCTGCCGCGCCCGCGCATCTTCACCGCGGGCGCCGACGGCCACGCCAGCAGCACCGTGACGCTGGCCGCACTGAACCACCCCGAGGCGTCGGGCTATCTCATCGCCCGCGTTCCCTTCGACCCCGGCGACGTGTTCCATTACTATACGGTGGAGTTCCGGACCACCGATGGCTGGGATGGCGGATTTCCCGCCCCCATCGTCATGATTCACGAGATCAAGGTGAACAGCTCGGACAATTCCTATCACACCTATCTGCTGCGCACGCTGGGCACGCCGGACCGAGCACCGGTGCAGTCACTGAACGCCAATGGCGTGACGATCAGCATCGGTAACGTCGATGCCGCTTCCCACCAGGCGACGGTGACGATCGCCACGCAGATCGTGGACCGCTGCCTGCAAGGCTTCGTCTGGCGCGAGGCCTTCGCCAACGACCATGTCTGCGTGCCGCCGGCCACGCGCACCCAGGCAGCGGCCGACAACGCCCAGGCGGCGACGAGGCGAAACCCGGCAGGCGGCCCGTTCGGCCCTGACACGTGCCGGCAGGGCTTCGTCTGGCGCGAAGCCTCGCCCACCGACCATGTGTGCGTGCCGCCGGCCACGCGCAGCCAAGCGGCGGCCGACAACGCCCAGGCGGGGAACCGGATCAACCCGGCGCGGATCACGTATGGACCGAATACCTGCAAGGCAGGCTTCGTCTGGCGCGAGGCGGATGCCAGCGACTTCGTCTGCGTGAGCGGCGGGGAGCGTACCCAGGTCCGCACCGAGAATGGGCAGCCCAGCTTGCACCGCAATCCAGGCGGCGGCCCGTTCGGCCCGGATACCTGCGCGCAAGGCTTTGTCTGGCGCGATGCCTTCCCCGGCGACCATATCTGCGTGACCCCGCAGCGACGCAGCCAAGTGAGGGGTGACAACGCCCAGGCCAACAGCCGGCTGATGAAGCCCTCCGCCTGAGCAAAGGAGAGTTGAGCATGACGCGCATCCACGCGGTTTGCGGCCTGGTGCTGGCGCTCGCCGCCGCCCCCGCTTCCCTGGCGCAACCACAGTCAGCGCCGGCCGGCCGGCCGGCGCCCCAGACAGCGCCCTCGGCGCACCTGGGCACCGCGACCGCCTCCGTGGCGGCGCGGGCACAGCAGGCCAGGCCACAGAACTATTACGGCATGATGACCGAGGAGGTCGCGCGCCAGCGGCTGAAGAAGCTGGGCTTCCAGGAGGTGCCACGGCTTGAGAAGATCACGCCGTCGCAGGGAATCCTAAGCGCCGAGGCGGTCAAGAACGGACAGACGCGGCACGTGGAGATCAATCGACTGACCGGGGTGACGCAGGAAATGCCGTGATGGTGGACACGCCTCCAAGCTACGCCGCGTACCATCACAAAGGATGGGCATCACCAGACGCTCGGCGAGCGGGGGATCGGCCTGGAAAGGAACGAAGGCGCAGCTGACGGACGAGAGATGACCCTCGCCTTCATTGGCGACATCCACCAGCAATGGCACGTGATCGAGGCGGGGCTGGCCGCGTTGGAGCGCCTGCCCGAAGCGGCCATCCTGCTCGGCGACATGCAGTGCGATCACCCCCTCGACGCGCTCGCCGCCCCGCTCCTCTCACGCGGCATCCCGACCTTCTGGATCTTCGGCAACCACGACAATGACGGCGGGCCGGAGATGTGGGCCAACCTGACCGATCCCGCCCGCAACCGGCTGACCGCCCCCGGCGCCCTGCACGGGCGCGTGGCCGAGATCGGGGGACTGCGGATCGCGGGGTTGGGCGGCACGTTCCGCGCGCGCGTCTGGGAGCCGCCGGAGCCGCCGCGCCTGCGCGCCCGCGCCGAACTCCCC
>DATFDN010000528.1:0-6827 GCA_035252035.1 Acetobacteraceae bacterium
ACGCGCGGAACCCGCGCGGCCGGCGGCGCGGCGGCGCCCATCGCCTCGGCCACGATCGCCTCGGCCTCCTCCAGCAGCACCTCCTCGTCCTCGGGCGAGCGCACGCTCTCCCGGCCGATGTCGAGCAGAACCGGCACGGCCAACGGCGAGACCCGTGACAGGGCCATATGCACGATCCTCCCTTGCACCCGCGCCAGCATCCCCGCCACGCGCCCGAGATCGATCAGGCCGGACGCGGCATCCGCCCGCGTGGCGCGCAGCAGCACATGATCCGGCTGATGCCGGCGCAGCACGTCGTAGATCAAGTCGCTGTTCACCGTCACCTGCCTGCGGTTCTTCTCCGCTCCCGGATGGTGCCGCTCAATCAGCCCGGCGATCACCGCCACGGTGCGGAACGCCCGGCGCAGCATCGAGCTTTCCGCTATCCAGGCCTCCAGGTCATCGCCCAGCATGTCCTGATCGAACAGCGCCGCGACATTTCCAGGCTGGTTCGCCGACCACACGCCAAGCACGTAGTCGGTGGCGACGAAGCCGAGCGGCGCCATGCCGGCGCGCTGCATCCGCTTGGTGACAAGCATTCCCAAAGTCTGGTGGGCGTTCCGCCCCTCGAAGCAATACGCAACCAGGTACCACCGCCCGGCGCGCGGGAAGGTTTCGACCAGCAGATCCCGCCGCCCCGGCAGGCACGAGCACGCGCGCTGCAAGCGCAGCCAGTCGCGCACCGCCTCGGGGAAAGCATTCCAGCGCGCCGGATCTTGCAGCAGGTCGCGCACGCGATCGGCGAGGTTCGTGGTCAGCGGCAGCCGCCCCCCCGCATAGGCTGGCACCATCGGCTCGCCCTGCCCGCCCTCGGCCGCCTCAAGCCAGGTCTCGCGCAGGCGCAGGAAGCGCAGCAGCCGGCCGGCGAAGATGAAGGTGTCCCCGGGGCGCAGCAGCGAGACGAAGTACTCCTCGACCTCGCCCAAGGTCGGTCCCGGACCGCGCCGCCCGGTGAGGCGCACCTTGATGAGCGGCGCCTCGACGATGGTGCCGATGTTCATGCGGTGCTGGCGCGCGACGCGGGCCGAGCGGACATGCACCATGCCCCGCGAATCGCGGAACAACTTCCGGTACCGCTCATAAGCGCCCAGCGCGTACCCGCCATTCTCCACGAAGCCCAGCACGTCATCGAAGTCCCGCCGCGACAGTGTGGCGTACGGCGCGGCGGCGCGCACCTCCGCATAGGCCGCGTCCGGGTGGAACGGCGCGGCGCAGGCGAGCCCAAGCAAATGCTGGGCGAGCACATCAAATCCGCCCGGCCGGGGCGGATCGCCGTCCAGCGCGCGCGCCGCCACGCCCTCCAACGCCGCCTCGCACTCCAGCACCTCGAAGCGGTTGGCGGGGACCAGCAAGGCGCGCGAGGGCTCGTCCATGCGGTGATTGGCCCGCCCGACCCGCTGCAACAGCCGCGAGACCCCCTTGGGGGCGCCGACCTGGATCACCTGATCGACGCCGCCCCAGTCGATGCCGAGATCGAGCGAGGAGGTGGCGACCACGGCCCGCAGCCGTCCCTCGGCCATCGCCGCCTCCACTTTGCGGCGCTGCGCCACCTCCAGGCTGCCATGGTGCAGCGCGATCGGCAGCGTCGGATCGTTCAGCCGCCACAGCGCCTGGAACATCAGCTCGGCCTGGGCGCGGGTGTTGACGAAGACGATGGTGAGGCCCGCGGCGCGGATGCGCGCCATGATGCCGGGTGCCGCCTCAAGGCCCATATGCCCGCCCCAGGACAGCTCGCCTTCCGGCAGCATCACGGACAGCTCTGGCGCCGCGCCCTCCGGGGCCACGATGACGCGGCTCGCGCCGACATAGGCGCGGATCGCTTCGGGGTGCGCGATTGTCGCCGATAGCCCCACCCGGCGCAGGCCGGGGGAGAGAGTGGCGAGGCGGGCGGCGCAGAGCGCCAACTGATCCCCCCGCTTGCTGCCCGCGAGCGCATGGACCTCGTCCATCACCAAGGCCGCAAGGCCACCGAACAGGCTGGCCGCGTCCGGAAGCGAGAGCAGCAACGCCAGGCTCTCGGGCGTGGTCAACAGAATGTGAGGTGGGGTGGCGCGCTGACGCGAACGGCGGTTCGCGGGTGTGTCGCCAGTGCGGGTCTCGATCGATACCGGCAGCGCCATCTCCTGGACGGGGCGCAGCAGATTGCGCGCGATATCCGTCGCCAACGCCTTCAACGGGCTGACATACAGCGTGTGCAGGCCAGCGTGAGGTGTGGTGGAGAGATCGATCAGGCTCGGCAGGAATCCCGCCAGGGTCTTTCCGCCACCCGTGGGCGCAATGAGCAGCACGCTTTCGCCCCTTTGCGCCGCCTCGATCATCGCAAGCTGGTGGGAGCGTGGCTGCCAGGAGCGGGCGGCGAACCAGGAAGCGAAAGGCTGGGGCAACATCCTGCCAGCGGGCTTACCCGCCGATTGGGCTGCTCACAAGACGGTTAGCGGGAGCCTTGCGAACGCCGCAATGGCGCCATCGTTTCTCCCTCGGTTCTGAGTTCTCGTTGTGAACGTTGACAGGGGACACTGCCATGACACGGACCATCGTTCTGCGCGCATTCGCCGGCACGCTGCTCTTGGCGCTCGCCGCGTGCGGCTACACGCCTGGGTCACGCGCGGTCTCGGGTGGGCTGCTCGGCGCGGGGGCCGGGGCTGGCGTTTCGGCGCTCACCGGCGGAAAGGCCGCGACGGGCGCGTTGATCGGCGGCGGGCTTGGCGCGGTGGGCGGGGCCGTGACCGCGCCCTAGGCGCGCGTGATCCAGCCGGGTCTGGCGGTGAGGGCCGGAGTGGAGTCCAATCCGGCCTCATGAAAAGCCTGATCCTTCTCGTCGTATCGATACTTCTAACGCTCGCCGGGTGTGGCGCGACCCCGGCGAGCTTGGGATTGACCGGGCGCGGGCTGGTCACGCCGCCGCCGCAAGCCTCCGACGCCGATTTGGGTATGCCCGGCGTGCTCGAAGGCGGCGGTGGCCCGTACGCGCCGAGCTTGGTGCCTCACACCGGGCCTGGCCGCTATTTCGGTGCTGACTGACGGATCGTATCGGTGCCAGCTCTGCCCCTTACGGAGCATGTCGCGGCCGAGTTGCTGAACCGGCTGATCCAGGCGGATCGCTCGGGGTCCATGCATCTCGGGACGGTCGAGGGCCAGCCTTACCCGTCCCTGGAAGGCATCGATCTCGGGCGGACCGGGATGCGCGCCTTGCGAGACGCCCTAGGCGGTGCCGCGGCGTGGTGGGACGCGGAGCGCGAGGGTGTCAACCTGGCGCACGCGGATCTCGCGGCGGCCAATCTCCGCCGCGCCAATCTTGAGGGCGCGAATCTCAAGGGCGCGGCTCTGGCGGGCGCCCTTCTCAGCGGGGCGAATCTGCGCGAGGCGCTGCTCGACGAGGCCGATCTCACCCACGCCGATCTCGCGAACGCCCGGCTTGAGGGCGCCGTCCTCAGCGCCGCCAAGTTGGGCGGCGCCATGCTTGAGGACGCCGATCTGCGCGGCGCCTCGATGCGGTTCGCGGATCTGACCGGTGTCCTGCTCGAAGGCGCCGACCTGCGCGGCGCCGACCTCTGGGGCGGCACCTTGTCGAACGCGCGCCTGGAGGGCGCCGATCTCGCCGGCGCCACCCTGACCGACGCCAATCTCGCGGGCGCGCATTTGACCGGCGCCATGCTCCGCGGCGCCAGTCTCGGCCAGGCGGACCTGCATGGCGCCAGGCTGGAGCGGGCCGATCTGTCGGGGGCCAATCTGCGTGGCGTCAACCTGCGCGACGCGGTGCTGACGGAGGCGCGTCTGCGCGACGCCGACCTCTCCCACTGCGACCTCACCCATGTTCACCTCGCCGGCGCCTGGATGGAAAAAGCGAGACTGCGCTTGGAGCAGCTCGGCGGGGCGATTGGTGAGGAGCGGGCCGGGCAATACGAGGCGGCACGGCTCGGCTACCTGGTTCTCGAACGGAACTTCGAGGAACTGGGCGACCATGCCGCCGCGCGCTGGGCCTACTCCCGCAAGCGCGTCATGGGAAAATACGCGGCGCTCCGCCAGGCCCGGGAGGCCGCCGCCGCGCATCGCTGGCGCGCGGCGTTGGCAAGGTGCCGCGACTACGCGATGGACCAGCTCGTGGAGTGGGTGTGCGGGTATGGGGAGAGCGTGGCGCGCGTGCTTGGAACGCTATTGGCCGTGTACTTGCTGTTTGCCCTGATCTATCTCGTGAGCGGCAGCATCGTCGAGGTGAATGACGCGGTCTCGCCACCCGGCCGGACCACGACCCATCGCCCCATCGACGCCTTGATCTTCAGCCTGCTCGCGCTGACCACCTCCGGCAGCCCGGCAGTGGCGCTGCAACCGAGCAGCAAGGCGGTGCATCTCCTGACTGGCCTGCAAGCGCTGCTGGGCATCGGCCTCACGGGACTGCTCGGCTTCGTTGTGGGCAACCGCATCCGGCGGTGAGGGAGCCTTCGTGCGAGCCCCGGCCGCCTCACGCGCTCCCCGCCGCCTGCACCGCCTCCTCCAATTCCTTGAAGGTCGGCATGTACGGGTTGGGAACCATCTTGCGGCCCGTCTCGACGCTGATCTGCGGCGCGTTGCCGTGTAGGTGCGCGATCAGCACCGCCCGGATCACCTCGAAGAACTTGGCTTCCTCCTCGACCACCGCCTTGAGCCGCGCCGCGCAGGGCGCGGCAAGTCCGTAGGCGAGCAGCACGCCGAGGAAGGTTCCGGTCAGCGCGCCGGCGATCATGGCTCCGAGCACCGCCGGCGGCTGGTCGATATGCGCCATCGTCTTGATGACCCCGAGCACGGCGGCGACGATGCCGAGCGCTGGCAGCGCGTCCGCCATCGCCTGCAAGGCGTGCGCGGCGTGCAGCTCCTCGTGCAGCGTCTTGCGCAGCTCGCGGCCGATCACATCCTCGATTTGGTTGGGATCGTCCGCGTTCATCCCCACCATGCGCAGATAGTCGCAGATCATCGAGCGCGCGAATTGGTTGCCGACCAGCTTGGGGAAGCGGCTGAAGATCGTGCTCTCGTCCGGGTTCTCGATATGCGGCTCCACCGCTATCGCGCCCTTGGTCCTGGCCAGCTTCATGAGCGTGAAGAGCAGGCTCAACAGGTCGATGTAGTCGGGCTTGTGGTAGGCCGCGCCCTTCAGCACCTTTCCCATTCCGCCGAGCGTGTGCTTCACGTCGTGCATACTGTTGGCCATCAGGAAGCTGCCGATCGCGGCGCCGCCGATCGTCGCCATCTCGAACGGCAGCGATTCAAGCAAGGCGCCGATGTTGCCCCCCTCGACGACGAACACGCCGAAGACGCAGACCAGCATGAAGCCGAAGCCGCCAAGGACCAGCATCGCACCCCTCCCCTATTCGCGCGGCGCGGGCTGCGCGGGAGGCATCTGGCGCAGCACGGTGATGGCGACGCGCCGGTTCGCCGCCGCCAGCGGCTGGGCGGGCAGCAGCAGCTCGCGGTCGGCCCGGCCGCTCACGTCGCGGATGCGCTGCTGGGGAAAGCCCGAGTCCGCCAGCATCCGCCGTGCCGCGTTGGCGCGCTCGGCCGACAGCTCCCAATTGGTGCGATCGGGACTGGGATAGGGCGCGGCGTCGGTATGGCCTTGCACCGAAACCTGCCCAGGCAAGCCCATCAATATCGGGGTGATCTTCGCGATCAGCAGCTTCGCCTGCTCGTTCGGTTGCGCCGAGCCAGTGCTGAACATGGCATTCCGCTCCTGGTCGAGAAGCTGGATGCGCAGCCCCTCCGGAGTGACATCGACGGTGATCTGCTGGGCGAGTGCGGCAAGCGCGGGATCGCCCGCGATCTCCTTCTTGATCTCCCCTGCCGCGCGCTCGAAGCGACGCTGCTCGGCGGCTCTCTGGTCGGCGCGCGCGGCGGCTTCCGCGATGGCCGGGCGCGGCGGTGGCGCGGGCTCGGAGCGAGCCGGCGGCGTAGGCTCGGCCTTGGCCGGAAGCGAAGTCGCCTGGGCACCCGCTCCGCTCCCGCGCGCCTCTGACGGAGCATCCGGATCATCCGCCGGCTCGTCCGCGACGACCCTGTTCCCGGCGGTGACTTGCACCGAGCCCCGGTCCGACACCATCGCGCCCTGATCGAAGGGGGTCTTTCCGCCGAAAGGTTGCCCGGTGCCGGAGGAGGCATGGCTCAGCAGGTTGCTCGGGCTGAAATAGTCGGCGAGACCCTTGCGCTGGTCCTCGGTGGTCGCGTTCAGCAGCCACATCAAAAGGAAGAACGCCATCATCGCGGTCACGAAATCGGCGTAGGCCACCTTCCAGGCCCCGCCATGGTGCCCGCCGCCCGCGGCCTCCTCGCGCCGGATGATCGGGGCACTCCCCTTCTTGTCGCGTTTGTCGTGCTTCGCCATGCGCCGGTGCGCCCTGCTACCAGGGCGCAAATTGACCGGGCTTGTTTGATGGTCGGTTAACGCCGGCGCTTGGGCTTGCGGGCGTGCGCGCGAGCAACGATAGTTCGTGCTGGCCACTTGGCCAGACACATCAGAACCCGGCGCCCAACTCGCCCAATGAAGATTATACCGGAAGCCGATTCCCCACTGCTGGACGCCATCGACCGCCGCATCCTGGCGGAGTTGCAGGCCGACGGGCGAATGACCAACGTGGAGCTGGCGCGGCGCGCGGGCATCTCCGCCCCGCCCTGCCTACGCCGCGTGCGCCGGCTGGAGGAGACAGGCGTGATCCGTGGCTATCACGCCGACACCGACCCGCAGAAGCTCGGCTGGCCGATCACCTTCTTCGCGGTGGTCGGCCTCGACAGCCAGCGGTCTTCCGTCCTCTCCGCCTTCGAGG
>DATFDN010000529.1:0-4040 GCA_035252035.1 Acetobacteraceae bacterium
CGGCTCGGAAGATGGCGAAATAGGCGATGGCCATGAAGCCGTACATGCCGGTCTGCCAGGCGGTCAGCGACAGCGTGTCCGCCTTGATCGCGGCGATGACGCCCTTCCCGAACGACAGATTCCGCATCGGCGCGATGGTGAAATATTGGAACACGATGCCGAGCGCGTAGGCGAAGACGTAGTCCACGATCCAGGCGGCGAACATCTCCACCCCGAAGAGGCTCCGCCAGCCGAAGGCAACCGCGATCGCGGGCACCGCGAAGACCAGCCACTCCGCGATGATGTCGCCCAACGTGCAGCCGCTGCCGCAATGCAGGGCGCCGTTGGCCACCTTGATCGGGAAAGGGGTTCGCGCCTTGCTCGGCATCTCCTCCCCGCGCTCCATCGCGTCGTGGGCGCGCTGGTGTTCGGCCGGCCGCCCGTAGGTGAAGTACTGCCAGAGAATCCAGCCGGTTCCGAATAGCGGTCACGGGCCAGACCACATCCATAATCCACACATGCTGCGGGTGACGGACTAGGTCGGCCGCGATGATGGCGGCGCAAACGCTCCCGAAGGCTAGGAACGCGATCGATAGGGCATGAAGCCAATCCGGAACCATCCCGCGCCCCCACTACGAAGCCGGCTCGACCTCGTAACCCTCCTCCGCGATGGCTTCGCGCACCGCCCGCTCGTTCGGCGTGCCCGTGACCGTCACATCGCCTTGGGCGAGATTGACCGAGACATCCTCGACCCCTTGCACGGCCTTCACCGCCTCGGTGATCGCCCGCACGCAATGCGCGCACGTCATGCCGGAAACCTTCAGGTGGAGCATCGCAATCCTCCTACGTCGAAGCCCAAGATCGGGTCTTGGCCAATTTGGACGATCACGCAGGGAGTTGAAATTTGCCCCGGGGCAGGACAAGGCCGGTTGAAAAGCAAGGTAAGCTCGGTTGTCACACGGGCTAGCTTCCTACGTCAGCCCATACCGCTACCGGCCAGGTTTATGAAACACGCTGCCGCCGGGATCGGGCTTGCGCTCGTCCAAAATCCTAGGTAATGCTCAAAATCACGCCCTTGTGAGGGCGGCTGTTCGACGATTTGCAACGCCGGCGCTCCGACCGGAGGTCTGATGCTCAGGCAAGGCGAGATCAAGTCCCTCACTGGGCTGCGCGGAGTCGCGGCATGTTGGGTTGTTGTATTCCACTACGCGAACCTCGGTCCCAATATCACGGGCTCTGTTGGTCCTGAACTTGCGAAGACGCTTGTGAGGCATGGCTACCTCGCGGTTGACCTGTTTTTCGTCCTTAGTGGATTCGTGATGGCGCTCACCTATGGTAGCGCCTTCAAAGCTGGATTTTCCACTCACGCTTTTCTGGAGTTTCTGGGCAAACGCCTGGGCCGAGTATATCCGCTCTATATCGCAATCACTCTCATCATGGCAGGCCTCGCCTATGCCGGGCTTAGCACGCGCGCACCACCCTCCTTGCTGGGCCTAACGAGCAACGTCCTGCTGATCCAGGCCTGGGGGATAGCCGCGAGCGTGGATGGTCCAGCCTGGTCCATTAGCACGGAGTTCGCGGCCTATTTGCTGTTTCCGCTTCTGGTCAGGATGGTTCTGGTCGGGCACTGGGCACGGAGCTGGGCCGCCGCCGCGACCGCGACAGCTATTCTAGTTGTGGTGGCGACCCGCACGACGGTCGAACTGCACCAGATAGTCGGTGGCATCGTGGTCCGCGCTGGACCGCTTGATGTCTCTAGATTCGCTACGGCCTACCCTCTGCTGCGCTGCCTAGCAGGATTCACGTTGGGTCTATTCGCATTCCGTCTCGCCCAAGCTGGAGCGGTGCGACGGTTCTTGGCAATGCCGTTCGCGGGTGACCTCGGGTTAATTGCTGTCCTGACGCTCATGGCCGTGCCAGGCAGCGATGTCCTGCTCGTGCTGCTCTTCGTGCCGCTTGTCATCGCGCTGGCGGCCGAACAGTCATTCATAGCGAAAAAGCTAGCAAGTGGGATTCTGTATTGGTTGGGGTTAGTGTCGTACTCGATCTACCTTACGCATTGGTTTGCTCAGGAATTGTTCCGCTCTTCTTTCAGGGCAAGCCTGGAAGCACTGCATGTGCCACATGCATTCCCAATATCGGGTGTCCTGACGATCGCGCCTATGCTCGTGCTCTCGGCTCTGACCTACTATGGCATTGAGAAACCTGGCCGGGACTGGGTCCGCAAGCTTTTGAGAAGCCGCTCGACACTGCCAGTCGGCTCCGAGCCAGCCGCGCCGTGACCATTTCGCGACTGTTTGTTGTGACCCGAAACCAGGCGCCGGCGCGCGCCGCCTAGGCTTTGTTCCGCTGCATGCGGGCGCGAGGATGGCGTGCAAGCGTGGCATAGCTGCCTCAGCAGCCATGCTGCTGGAGCGTGCGGAACAGAAAGTGCGCATGGCGGCAAAGCGACGCCCTGCTCCGACCATCGAAGATCCCACGATCAATGCCCTTTCCTCAAGAAGGTCAGCGTCGCCGCCGTGACCTTGACCTTCCCACGATGGGAAACCCCATCTATGCGTCCGCTCTTGAGGGAGGCGTGGCCGTGGACGCCCTGGTGGCCGAGAAACCAACCGACCGGCGGGAAGAGTTCAACCTCGACATCACCGGCATGACCTGCGCGAGCTGCGCGGGCCGGGTGGAGCGCGCCCTGACGCGGGTGCCGGGAGTGGCGTCGGCCGAGGTCAATCTCGCGACCGAGCGTGCCCGCGTCGCGGCCTCGTCGGGCGCCGTCACGCCCGACCAACTCCTCGCGGCCGTCCGCAAGGCCGGGTACGAGGCCAGTCTTGTCAGGCCGCTCGAAGATGCCGGACCGAGAACCCGGCGCGGGGGCCTCCAAGTCCTGGCCGCCGCCCTGCTCTCGGCGCCGCTGCTGCTCGGCATGATCGGGCACGCGCTCGGGCCGGGCTGGATGCTGCCCGGCTGGGTCCAGCTCGCCCTGGGGAGCGCGGTGCAATTCGGCCTGGGCTGGCGGTTCTACGCCGCCGGGTGGAAAGCCGTCCGCGCCCGCACCGGCAACATGGACCTGCTCGTGGCGCTCGGCACCTCGGCGGCCTGGGGCCTGAGCGTCCATGAGCTTCTGGCCGCCCCGCCGGGCCATGAGCCGGCGCTCTATTTCGAGAGTTCGGCCGTCATCATCACCTTCATCCTGCTCGGCAAGTGGCTGGAGGCCCGCGCCAAGGGACAGACCGCCTCCGCGATCCGCGCCTTGAGCGGCTTGCGGCCCGACACGGCGCGCGTGCGCCAGAGCGGCGCGGAGCGCGTGGTCCCGCTGGGCCGGGTCGCGCTTGGCGATATCGTCGTCGTCCGCCCCGGCGAGCGCATCCCGGTGGACGGGCGCGTGATCGAGGGCGGCGGCAGCGTGGACGAATCCATGCTCACCGGCGAGAGCCTGCCGGTGGAGAAGCGGCCGGGGTCCGCCGTGACCGGCGGCTCCGCCAACGCGGACGGGATGCTGGTGGTCGAGACGACCGCCATCGGCGCCGAGACCATGCTGGCCCGGATCATCCGCCTGGTCGAAGGCGCGCAGGCTTCCAAGGCGCCGATCCAGCGCCTGGTGGACCGCGTCAGCGCGGTGTTCGTGCCGGTCGTCCTGGTGATCGCCTTGGCCACGTTCGGCGCCTGGTGGGCGGCGAGCGGGAATGTGCCCCAGGCGGTCCTCAACGCGGTCGCCGTCCTGGTCATCGCCTGCCCCTGCGCGCTCGGCCTCGCCACCCCCACCGCGATCATGGTCGGCACCGGCGCCGCCGCCCGGCATGGCATCCTCATCAAGGACGCCGAGGCGCTTGAGCGGGCGCACGCCGTCACGACCGTCGCCTTTGACAAGACGGGAACCCTGACCGAGGGGCGTCCCGCGCTGGTCGGCGCGATCCCGGGCGAGGGCATGAGCGAGGCCGAGGTGATCCGGCTCGCGGCGTCGCTTCAGGCCGCGAGCGAGCATCCGCTGGCCGCCGCCGTCCGGAACCGGGCTGGCGCGCTTGGCCTCGCCCCCCTGCCGGTCGAGGGCTTCCGCGCGCATGCCG
>DATFDN010000530.1:0-2958 GCA_035252035.1 Acetobacteraceae bacterium
CCGCGCCCGCTCGCCGTGACCGGCGCCGGCGTGGCGACGCTCAGCCGGGTGTGGCCGTCAGCGCCGACCGAAACTCGAAAGCTGCCCGCCGCGCCGTTGGCGATCTGCCAGCTTCCAACCGAATAGGCGCCGGCCATCAGATTAAGCCGCGCGAGGACCGTTCCCGCGTTGCTCAAGGTGAGCACGCCGTTGTAGCCGTAGCTGAGCGCGCTGACCGGCAGAAGCCCGAGGTCGATCGTGTCGCCGGCGTTGAAGCCGACGATCGTGCCGGCGAAGCTGCCCGGCTGGTCGAGCCGGAGCAGGTCGCCCTTGCCATCCTGGAAGAGGATGGTGGGCGCCCCGGATACCAGCTCGATCGTGTTGCCATTGCCGATCGTGAGCAGACCGGCTCCGGCGGTGATGGTGGATGCCATGAACCGTGTTCGGCGGCTGTTACGGAGCCGTTAATTTAGGCTCGGCCGCGTTAACAGAGTCTCAATGGCGGCGTGCGGGGGCGTGTGGCTCAACCATCAAGATGCCGAACCGGTCGGGCGTCCATCGGACCAAACGCAATCGCGTGCCGCCTCGGCCACGTCCACCGGCGCATGATCGACAGTGAGAAGCTGGCCGTTCCTCGCGATGTCGTACAGCGTTGCCGCACCGCCCCCGCTCGGTTCGCTGTAATAGCAAAACTGAGAGGCCGGCGTCGGGCTTTCGCTGCTGGCGTAGGTCCAGCCGGTGACGACGGTCCCATGGCCGTACTGGACGTGCTTGAATACAGTGAAATTCGTCACCACCGGCACACTGGATTGCGGTGCCACTCCTGTCCCGAGTTGGGCGGACGATGGGCGGGGCACGCCGGAAGCGTCCAGCCGGACCGATGCGCCCTGCGTATCGAGCTTGAGCGGCGTGTGCGCCAGCGCGGTGGCGAAGGCCGCCGCCATTTCATCCATCCTCGGCCGGCGATCGAGCAGGAAGGAGTAGCCGAACAGCCCCGTCCCCACGCCGATCCCGAGCATCAGCAGCAGCGCGCCGAGACCGATCAGGACTTCCTGCGCCGTCTGCGCGCGAAGCCAACGGGATTCAGCGCCGATCCGCGAATTGACCGCCTTCCAGAGAGTGCGCGTCTCAGGTGTGTTGGGCAGCAGCATGAGTCTCTCCGGGATTCCTCGGCATCGTCTGCAAAGCCGCGTCGATCGCGGCGCGCGTGGCCTCCTCGACGGCAAAGCGCGTGAATGCCGGCTGGATGCAGGCGGCGACCTGATCGGGCACGTAGAGCATCGGCGAATCGATGCGCTCCACGGCGGTCAGCGCCAGGAACGTGGACGCCAATGAGACGAAGAATGCCGGCAGGAACACGAAAACACGTAGGAACGACTGGATTTCCGCGTCCGTCACCTGGTCCGGCGCCTTGCCGAACACCATGGAGGTGAAGGAGTGGAGCTGGGAGTTGAGCACCGCCTCGCGATGGGCGATCTGCGCGACGCTCAGTGCCCGCTCGGCCGGCGCGCGATCCAGGCCATCGCGCATCCGGCGGGCCGCGTCCAATTTGTCCGACGCCTCCGCACGGGCGGCCGAGGAGGTTTTGGCACCGAGCGACAGAGCGGCGATACGAGGGTCGGCGGCGCAGCGGAAGCTCCGGTAGGCATGGCCGTGCCGGTCCGTCCCCGTGGTCGGCAGGCATTTCTGCTCCGGCAGTTTGCCGAGAAGCTGCGCATCGCTGATGGCCCGCGCCTCGGCATCCTTGAGTTCGCCGGCTCGCTGGGCCACCACGGCATCGGCGGCGGCGATGCGCTGATCCATGGCGGCGAGGGCGTCCTGGGCATCACGCAGGCGTTCCTGCGCATGGACCACATCGTAGAGCCGTGGCCGGAACATCATCTCGCCGATCTGCGACATCGATTTGACCGTGACGCCGGCCGCGCAGAGAACCCCCACGGCGGCGAGGCAGCGCACCACGCGCGAACGCTGGGTGCGGACCGAGAGCGCGAGCGGCACCCGGCAGAGTTCGATGACCGCGTAGCCGACCGGCGCGAGCATCATCATGACCATTTGATTGATGTCGCCATGACCGTAGGAAACGGCGAACAGCCACGAGCCGCACAGCATCGCGGAGACGACGACGATCTCGGCGGCGTAGGCCATCACGACCCGCTTCCGGTCGATGGCGTAGCCGCGCTTCTCGTTGCGCTGTTGCCCTCGGCTCAGTTTTGCAGGCGACGCCAGCGAGTCCATTCCGGACGCCCCTCGCGGATGTTCCGGCCCTCTTATACCTAATATATCGTAAATATAACGATCAACTTCCGGCGTGCGGCGCCGACCCCGTCGCGAGGGGGTTGGGAGCAGTGGCCTCGGCCCGGCCGCCATGCTAGGAGGGCGGCGGCGCCGGGTTAGCACAGTGGCAGTGCAGTGGTTTTGTAAACCAAAGGCCGGGGGTTCGAATCCCTCACCCGGCACCGCTCGCCACGTCGCGCGCGAACGCCATCAGCCGAGCGGGCTCCACGTCCGAAACGGCGGCGAAGCTCAACCCGCTGGCCCGCCACGTGACCACATTGAACCCCTGCCGCGTCTCGGTGCGCATCGGCGCGTCGGCCTCGCCGGGCGAAGCCCAGGCGAACAGGTTTATGACATGCCGGTCGGAGCGATAGACGACGACCGCGGCCGGGTGCCCGTCCACGTAGTCGAGCCGCCCGCCGACCAGTGGAAAACCCCGCGCGGCGAGCTCCTTGACCGGCGGCGACACGTCGATATGCGCCGACAGCCACGGCTTGACGGTGTGGCGGTCGCTGGTGGGCACATCCGTCAGGTGATTGGCCATCATCGAGCGCACATGGCTGTCGATCAGCGCGTCCAGCGTGGACGGCCCGCCCGCGCCATTGCCATGCACCAACAGCATCAACGCCGCGCCGGCCAGCACGCCGACCGCCGCGCTGCCCGCGAGCGGGAAGCCATCGCCGGGCAGGCCTGGCCAGCGATGGC
>DATFDN010000531.1:0-9936 GCA_035252035.1 Acetobacteraceae bacterium
TCCAACCCCAGACGGCGCAGGCCGGCGAGCGCAAGCAACGAGGCGTCACACGCCCCGCTCCCCACCTTGTTGAGCCGCGTTTGCACGTTGCCGCGCAGCACGGTGACGCGCAGATCGGGCCGCGCGTGCAAAAGCTGGGCCTGCCGGCGTGCCGAGGCGGTGCCGATCAGCGCGCCGCGCGGCAGGCTCGCGAACGGGTCATCCGGGTCGCCCGGCCCGCAGCCGGGGCCGAGCACCAGCACGTCGCGCGCATCCTCCCGCGTCAGCGCGCAGGCGAGCGCGATGCCGTCCGGCAGATGGGTCTCCAGATCCTTGAGGCTGTGGACCGCGAGATCGACGCGCCCCGCCACCAGCGCCTCGTGGATCTCCTTGGCGAACAATCCCTTGCCGCCAATCTCAGCGAGAGGGCGATCCTGGACGGCATCGCCGGTCGTGCGAATCACGTGCTCCTCGAACGCCCCCAGACCGCGCAGCCGGGCCAGAAGGGTCCGGGTCTGCGCCAGAGCGAGGGGGGAACCCCTCGTGCCGACGCGCAATGTCGGGCCAGGCCGGTGCGGTGTGGGCATGGTGGCGCTCATCGCCGTGTCGTATTACCGCCCGGCGCCGGCGTGAAGATGGGGAAAGCAGGCATGGGTCCGGTGCTGGGAATCGAGAGTTCCTGCGACGAGACGGCGGCGGCGGTGCTGGACGGGCAGGGCCGCGTGTTGGCCGAGGCGGTGGCGAGTCAAGAGCGTGCCCATGCCCCGTTCGGCGGCGTGGTGCCCGAAATCGCGGCGCGTGCGCATTTGGCCCTGCTGCCGGACATGGTCCGTGGCGTCATGGCGCGCGCCGGTCTGGATTTCGACGCGTTGGGCGGGATCGCCGCCACGGCCGGTCCGGGCCTGATTGGCGGGCTGGTGGTTGGCAGCGGATTGGCCAAGGGGATCGCGCTCGCCGCCAGGCGTCCCTACCTCGCGATCAACCACCTGGAGGCCCATGCCCTGACCGCCCGGCTGCCGGGGCTGGTGACGGGAGGGGCGCCGTTTCCCTACCTGCTGCTGCTCGTCTCCGGCGGGCACTGCCAGTGCGTGGCGGTCGAGGGAGTCGGGCGGTATGTGCGTCTGGGCGGCACGGTCGATGATGCCGCCGGCGAGGCCTTCGACAAGGTGGCCAAGCTGCTCGGCCTGGGCTGGCCCGGCGGGCCGGCGCTGGAGCGGCTGGCGGCGGAGGGTGATCCGGCGCGCTATTCCTTTCCGCGCCCGATGCTCGGGCGCCCCGGGTGCGACTTCAGCTTCTCCGGCCTGAAGACGGCAGTGGCGCAGGAAGTGGCGCGGCACGCTCCGGGCTCCCTGCCCCGCCCGCTGGCCGCCGACGTCGCGGCGAGCTTCCAGGCCGCCGTGGTGGACGTGCTGGCTGACCGGACAGCGCACGCCATGGCGCTGTTCTCGGACCGGTATGGCGGCGCGCTGCTGGTCGTGGCCGGCGGGGTGGCGGCGAACGCGGCGGTGCGGGCCGGGCTGGAACAGGCGGCGACGGCACATGGCTTCCGGCTCGCCGCGCCGCCGCTTCGGCTCTGCACCGATAACGCGGTGATGGTCGCGTGGGCCGGCGTGGAGCGGTTGCGGCTTGGGCTGGTGGACGGGCTAGAGGCGGAGGCGCGGCCGCGCTGGGGCTTGGAGGCGGTACGAGCGGCCCCCTCCCCCAACCTCCTCCCCCAAGGGGAGGGGGCTTATCCTTCTCCCCCTCCCCTTGCGGGAGGGGGCCAGGGGGAGGGGTGAAGCGGCACCTCACCCTACGACCATGAGCGGGTTTGCGGCGCCCCGGTGAAACCCCTTCTCCCGCACGAGCAGATCAAGCCCGAACGAGGCAAGGTCGTCGGCAAACGGCTCAAGTTGCGGGTTCTTATGCTGATGAAGATGCTTGATGTAGGTGCCGCACGTGTCGCACGTCTCCGCGGCGATCTCGCTCGGTCCCGCCTCGATCGCGTAATACGCGATTCCGCCCGTCCCGCCGCAGGACGTGCATTTGATCCGCACGTAGTTCCACATCGTCCCGCACAGGGAACAGCAGCAATAGCGCGCCCGATTGGCACCGGCCCAGCCCACCACCATGCTGGCCACTGGCGGACGGCCGCACACGGGACACACCCCATCCCCCACAGGCCGCAGCCGCGCCGGCTCCAGCCGCGCCGCGTGTTGCGCGAGGCGAACCTGGAGCGCCGCCGCGACATAGAGGCATTCGCCAAGCTGCTCGGCGGGATAGGCCGCCTCGAACACCGCTTCGGCCAAGCCCAGCCGCTCCGGCCAGGGCATCGCGTGAAGCCGGGCACGGGCCTGCTCCGCCTGTGGCGGAGCATCGGACGCCGAGCCATGGCGGCAGATCCAATCCAGGGCCGCCGCGAAGCTCGGATCGTCCGCCAGCAAATCGCTGGAGAGCGGCGGCATGGCGTGGTTGAATTGCTGTGCCAGACGCGCCCCGGGCAGGGATTGCGCGGGCGGAAGCGCGGCTTGCGCCGCGTGCTGGGTCGCGACCAGACGGGAGAGGAACGCGAGATAAGGCTCCAGCGAATTGCCTTCCGCCAGCACGGCGAGGCGGCTCGCACGGGCGGCGAACAACGTCTGCGGTTCCGGGAGGCGGACGAACATCGGTTCGCTCGTCTCCCCGACCTTCGTATAATCGCCCTTGCCGCGAGGCTTCCCCTGCCCGCTCACGCCCGCATCATTCGACTGCCGAGGTGGTCGAGCGCTCTCTGAGCTCCTTGGCGAGCACCTGCCGCAGCCACTTGCGGTGATGCAGGTACGCCCAGCCGCCAGTAACCGAGCCGCGTGTCATCGCCCGGCCCGTTCCCTTGATCCAGATTCCTGCATAGATGTGAACAATGATGATCGCGATGGCGATGACCGCGGCAAGCGAATGGACCAGCAGCGCCAACCGCTTAGTCGGGATCGATGTCCAGCCGTAGAAGTACTGGTCCCAAATCATGATCCCGGTGACAAGCAACGCCAGGATCAAGAAGATCTGCGACCAATAGACCCCTTTCTGCCCAGCATTGTACTTGCCAAGCTCGGGCAGGTTCTCGTGGTCGTTCGTCATCACCTTGCGGAAGTTGCGCATCCACTTCATGTCGTCGCGGTTCGGGATGTTGTTGCGAACGAACTGGACCGCCAGGAAGAAGAAGCTGACCACCAGGCCGACGCCGAACCACGGATGCAAGAAGCGGGTGGCCGGCCCACCGCCGAAGAACACGGAAAAGAAATAGAGCCAGGGGTAGAATATGGCGAGACCGCTCAGGGTCAGCAGCACGAACAGGATCGCCGTGACCCAGTGATTGACGCGCTGTAGCGCGGAGTAGCGCGGGACGTAGATGACCCCGCTCGCCTCCCGGATGCCGGCGTCCATCATCGTCGCGCTCCTTGCTCGGCGGCCTGCTTGACCTTCTCTTCCCGCTCAAGCTCCACCGCCTCGCGCTCGGCCTCGGACGGCACCTCGTTCGGGCCGACGGTGATGTAGTGCAGGAAGCCGCCAATCAGGCCCAGGCCCATGACGGCGAAGCCGAACGCCTTCGCGCCGCCCTTCCAGATCTGCACGAGCGGGCTGATCTCCGGATCTTTCGGCAGCCCCTGATACAGCTCCGGCTGGTCGGCGTGTTGCAGCACGTACATAACGTGCGTTCCGCCGACCCCCGGCGGGTCATACAACCCGGCGTTCTCGTAACCCCGCGCGTGCAGGTCGAGCACCCGATCGGCCGCCTGTTCAATCATGCTCCCCTTGCTGCCGAACATGATCGCGCCGGTGGGGCAAGCCTTGGCGCAGGCGGGCTCCTGCCCAACCGAGACCCGGTCGGAACAGAGCGTGCATTTATACGCCTTATTGTCCTGAGCTGAGTAGCGCGGGATGTTGAAGGGGCAACCCTTGATGCAGTAGCGGCAGCCGATGCAGTTCTCCTCGACGAAATCGACGATCCCGTTGGCGTACTGCACGATCGCCCCCGGCGCCGGGCAGGCCTTGAGGCAGCCGGGATCGGTGCAATGCATACAGCCATCCTTGCGGATCAGCCACTCCAGCTCGCCGGTCTTGGGGTTCTCGTACTCGCTGAACCGCATCAAGGTCCAGCTTCGGGCGGACAGGTCGGGAGGGTTCTGGATGGTGCCCGAGAACACGCCCACGTTGTCGCGAACGTCGTTCCACTCCTCGCAGGCCGCCTGACACGCCTTGCAGCCGATGCAACGGCTGACATCAATGAGCTTTGCAACCTCCTGATGGGTGCGCACACTCGGCGGCACGTCGCTGGAGGCCGAGCGGCGGATCACATCGAGCGAGTTGGTGTCAGCCACGCTCTGTTTCCCCTTCCCTCAGACCATCTCGCCCGCGGGCGGCGTGGTCGGCTCGATATTGACGAGCCAAGCCTTGAACTCCGGCGTCTGCACGTTCGCGTCACCCACCACGGGCGTCAGCGAGTTCGGGCTGAACCCCTTCTTCGTCAGGCCCGTGAAGCCCCAGTGGTGCGGAATGCCCACCACATGCACCGGCCTGCCGTCACAGATGATCGGCTTGAGCCGTTTCGTGACCAGCGCCTTGGAGATCAACGCGCCCCGGTTGCTCCAGACCCGCACCCAGCCGCCGTTGGCAATGCCCTTCTCGCGGGCCAGCTCCTCGCCGATCTCAACGAATTGCTGTGGTTGCAAGATCGCGTTGATGCGCGCGTGCTTGGTCCAGTAGTGAAAATGCTCCGTGACGCGGTAACTGGTCGCGGCGTACGGGAATTTCTCCGACGAGCCAAGCTCGGCAAGATCCTGCTTGAAAATTCGGGCGGCCGGGTTGCCGATGATGTCCGGCGCCAGCAGGTTCTTGCGCGGCGATTCGAACGGTTCGTAATGCGCCGGGAATGGCCCGTCGCGCATCAACGAGCGGACGAAGAGCCGCGCGACCCCCTCCTGGTTCATTATGAACGGGCCAACGGCTTGGCTGGGCGGGATCGCCGGCCCGTAGTCCGGCACGTCGAAACCGACCCATTGGCTGCCGTTCCACCAGACAAGCTTCTTGTCCTCCGCCCAGGGTTTCCCTTGCGGATCGGAGGACGCGCGATTGTAGAGGATGCGCCGGTTCGCCGGCCATGCCCAGGCCCATTTCGGCGCGATGCCGCGATTGTCCGGATCGTGCGGATCGCGCCGGGCCATCATGTTGCCCTGCTCGGTGTAGCAGCCGCTATAGATCCAGCAGCCGCAGGCGGTCTTTCCGTCGTCGCGCAACTGCGCGAAGCTGTCGAGCTGCCGCCCGGCCGGCGTGATCACGCGATTCTTGTCGGCGGGATCGGTGATGTTCTCCACCGTGTAGCCGTTGATCTCCCGCGCCAGTTCGTCGGGCCGGGGCCGTCGCGCAACCTCGTACGGCCAGTGCAGGTGCAGGATCGGGTCGGGGAAAGCGCCGCCCTCGCGCGCGTAAAGATCGCGCAGCCGCAGGTGCAGCTCCGCCATGATGTCGATGTCAGTGCGCGCCAGGCCCGGCGGCTCTTGCGCCGGCCAGTGCCATTGCAGCCAGCGGCAGGAGTTGCTGAGCGAGCCCTCGTCCTCGGCGAAGCAGGTGGTGGGCAGCTCGAACACTTCGGTCTTGATGTCGGCCGGCTTCACATCGTTGTAGATGCCGTGGTTCTGCCAGAACCGCGCCGTCTCGGTCTGCAACGGGTCCAGCACCACCAGAAATTTGAGCTTGCTCAGGCCCTCCGTCATCTTCGTCTTGTTGGGAAACGACATCAGCGGGTTGAAGCCCTGCATGACATAGCCGTTCATCTTGCCCTGCCGGGCCAGCTCGAAGGCGCGCAGGACGTCGTACGTGGGCACGTCGCGCTTCGGCAGCCAATCATAGGCGAAATTGTTCTCCGCCGTGGCGGCGGAGCCGTACATCGCCTTCATGAAGCTGACGAAGAACTTCCGGTAGTTCTGCCAGTAGTTGGTCTGGCCTGGCCGCAGCGTCTTGAACTGGTGCCGGCTCATGTACGCGTCGAGATCCTTGTCGGCCTGCAACGGCAAGTCCATGTAGCCCGGCAGCAGCTCGCTCATCAGGCCCAAGTCGGTCAGGCCCTGGATGTTCGAGTGCCCGCGCAGCGCGTTGATGCCGCCGCCGGGCATACCGATGTTGCCGAGCAGCGTCTGCACGACGCACATGCCGCGGATGTTCTGCGACCCGCTGCTATGGTGCGTCCAGCCGAGCGCGTAGAGCGAGGTCATCGTCCGCTCCGGCGCCGCCGTGGTCGCGATCATCTCGCAAATCTTGAGGAACTTGTCCTTTGGCGTGCCGCAGATGCGCTCCACCATCTCCGGCGTGTACGGCGCGACGTGCTTGCGCAGCAGTTGCATGACGCAGCGCGGGTGTCGCCATGTTTCGTCCACCACGGCAAAGCCGTCCGGGCCGATTTCGTACTCCCAGGTCGCCGTGTCGTAGGCGCGCTTGTCCGCATCGTAGCCCGTGAACAGCCCGTCCTTGTAGTCGAAACCTTCCCGGACGACGAAGCTGGCGTTGGTGTACGCCTTGACGTACTCGTGCTGGATTTTGTCGCTCTCCAGCAGGTATCGGGTCACGCCGTTCAGGAACGCGATGTCCGTTCCCTGGCGGATCGGGGCGTAGAAATCGGCCACCGCGGCGGTGCGCGTGAAGCGTGGATCGACCACGATCAGCCGGGCCTTGTTCTTTACCTTGGCCTCGATCACCCATTTGAAGCCGACCGGGTGCGCCTCGGCTGGGTTGCCGCCCATGACGATAAGCAGGTCCGCGTTCTTGATGTCCATCCAGTCATTGGTCATCGCGCCGCGGCCGAAGGATGGGGCCAAACTGGCCACCGATGGTCCGTGTCAGACCCTCGCCTGATTATCGAAGACAAGGGCGCCCGTGCTGCGCACCACCTTGTAGGTGAGATAGGCCGTCTCGTTGGTGGTGGCGGAGGCGCCGAGGAACCCGGTGGTGATCCAGCGGTTCACCGGGACGTCGTCGGCCTGCGCGACGAAGTTCTTGTCGCGATCCTCTTTCATCAGCCGCGCGATCCGGTCGAGCGCCCAGTCCCAGGACACCGGCTGGAACTGGTCCGCGCCAGAAGCCCGGTACAGAGGCTGCATCGTGCGGCTTTCCGACTTCACGAAGTCGAGCACCGACTGCCCCTTGGGGCAGAGCGTGCCGCGGCTGACGGGATGATCCGGGTCGCCCTCGACATGGAAGACGGACGGGCGCGCGTTCTTCGCGCCGTCGCCCAAGCTGTACATGATGAGGCCGCACGACACCGAGCAATACGGGCAGGTGTTTCGCGTCTCCAGCGCCCGCTCCAGTTTATACGGGCGAACCGCCGCCGCCGCCGCCTGTTCCAGCGCGCCAAAACCGAGCGCGCCGAGGCTGGAGACGGCGGCGCCCGCGCCCACGCCCTTCAGAAGTCCCCGGCGGGTGAGCTGCATGTTCATTGGGGCGCCCTTGTTTCGAACTCTGGACGATGTGACATGATCCTGTTTGCGCCCGGGCCGTGGGTCAAGGGAGCCTACTTGGCGGGACTCGCGGGACTTACGCCGGAAGGTCCGGGCAGGGATCTCTCAAGGGGTGTTCCAGGATTTTGGCTGGCGGGCGGCTGCGGGTTCCTGCCTTGAGCATCGCTCGCGCCCTGCGCGTTGGCGACATCCCGTGGCTGCCCCGAACCGGTCTCCCCCCGTGCCAGCGGCGCCTGAACCCAACCGGTCGGCCCCTCTCCCGAACCCGCCATCACGCCTTGGCCGTGAACCCCTCCGGCCTGCACCAGTACCCATCCGTGCGGGATTGACGCAGGGGACAGGAAAAGCATCAGCAAGCCGGGCAGCATGGAGCGGGTGAGCATGGCGAGACCTTTCACTGACTCCAGCGGCGCGCGCCGAGCGTCGCGCCGAGGAAACACGCGAACAGCACGACGAAGAACCAGGGCAAGCCTTGCGGGTTCCAAACGTCCATCGCGGCACCGCCCAGGGCCGGACCGGCGAGCGAGCCCAGGCCGTAAGCCATGATCATCGCCGCGTTCGCCGCCATGAGATCGCCGTTCTTGAAGCGGTCGCCCGCCATGCCGAGCGCCACGGGGTAAATCCCGGCGGCCGTTCCGCCCCAGACGAACAGTAGGCCGAACAACGCCGGCAGCGCCGTGGCGGCGGGGACGAGCGCCGCGCCAGCCAATCCCACCGTCAGGCACACGAGCAACGCCACCCCTCGGGATATCGTGTCCGATACCCAGCCGATCGGCACCTGGAGCGCAATCGCTCCGAAATTGATCGCCGAGACAGTGGCGGCGGCGGCGCCCTCGCCAAGCCCCACGCGCACGCCCCAGATTGGCAGCAGTGCCATGAGCGCCGACTCGTAGAGCCCGAACATCGCCACCGCGAACAGTATGAACGGTGCGCGCGCGAACATCCCCAGCGGGTTCGCTCCGCGCCCGCGCCCGAAGCCCTCCGCCATGTCGCCGGCGCCGAGCAGCGGCAGCGCGGCGAGGGCGGTTATGGCGGCATTGGCGATGAATGGAGGCCAGCCCGTGATCCCAGTCCCGGAGAGCAGGACCGGGCCGAGGCCGAACCCGGCCGCGAGCGCTGTGGCATAGATCCCGACGATCCGCCCGCGCGTTGCGTCCTCGGCGAGGAGGTTGATCCAGGCCTCGCTTGCCGCGAAGATACTGGAGCCTATCATGCCGTTCAGCATACGCAGCGCGAACCAGGCCGGCAGGCTGTCGAACACCCGCATCAGCAGGAACGAGGCGGCGTCGAGCGCCAAGCAGGCCAGCAGCAGCCGCCGTATCCCGAACAGGCGAACACCGCGCGGGGCCAGCAGCGGTCCGATGATGACCCCGATAAATGTCGAGCCCGCGTTCAGGCCCGTGAGCACCGGGTCCGTGCCGCGCGCGTCGAGGAGCAGCGACAACAGCGGCGAGGCCTCGCCCACCGAGAGGCCGAACACGGCCACGCAGCCGATCGCCGCCGCGAGGCCACGGCGCCGCTCCGCCGCTGTCAGCTCCATGCGCTTGGCTCCCGCACCGGCCGGCCCATGAACTACCGCCATGCCTTCCACGCCGGCAACTTCGCGGACTGCCTCAAGCACGCGCTGCTGCTATGGCTCTTGGACGCTCTGATGCGCAAGCCGGCGCCGATCTTTGTGCTCGATACCCACGCCGGGACCGGCGCCTACGACCTCGGCGCCGGCCTGGCCGAGCGCACTGGGGAATGGCGCGGCGGGATTGGGCGCCTGCTTGAAGACACGCCCGAGCCGCTGGCTCAGTATGTCGGGCTGGTGCGCGAGCTTGGGCTCTATCCCGGCTCGCCCGCGCTGATCCGCGCGCGGCTGCGACCGGGCGACCGGCTGGCCTGCTGCGAGCTGCATCCGGAGGATCAGGCGGCGCTGCGCCGCCGCTTCGCCCGCGATCCGCAAGTTGGCGTGCATCATCGCGACGCGTGGGAGGCTTTGGGCGCCCTGCTGCCACCGGCCGAGCGGCGCGGGCTGGTGCTGATCGATCCGCCGTACGAGGCGCCCCACGAGTTCGACCGCCTGCGGCGCGGCCTTCTCGCCGGGCATGCGCGCTTCCCAGCCGGGGTGTTCGCGGCGTGGTACCCTATCAAGCACCGGGCGCCGTCCCGGCGCCTGCTGACCGCCATGGCGGAGAGCGGGATGCGCGACGTTGTCGCCGCCGAGCTGTGGCTGCGCGCGCCGCTCGATCCAGGGCGGCTGAACGGGTGCGGGCTGCTGGTCGTCAACCCGCCTTTCCGTTTCGACGAGGAGACGCCGGCGATCCTGGCCGCGCTGCTCGATCGCCTTGGCGAGCGTGAGGCAGGCGAAGGCACCGCGCTGGTCCGGTTGACCGATGAATGAGATCGCCGTCATCGGCGCCGGTGCCTGGGGCACCGCGCTGGCCATCCAGGCCAACCGGGCGGGCAACGCGGTCACGCTCTGGGCGCGCGATCCGGCGCGGGCGCGCGA
>DATFDN010000532.1:0-4916 GCA_035252035.1 Acetobacteraceae bacterium
GTATTCCACCCAGGTATTCGGCAGCACGTGTTCAATGCTGGCGCGCGGCACCGCGCCGGTGGTGAAAGCGTGTCCCTCGATGATGATGGGCGCCTCCGACAAGATCGGCTGGACGTTCAGCGCCTTGAGCTTGCGGCGGTCGAGCGGCGTGCCGAAACCGGTGAAGCTGCCGTCCGGGTTGCGATTGAAGCGATGGCAGAAATTGTCCTCCCCGCCCGTGTACAGGCGCAAATCCTTTCGCATTCGCCCACGCTGCGCTTCCAGGAACCCCATCAAGCCGCCAACATGATCGTAGTGGCCATGGCTGATGATCAGCGCGTCCACCTGGCCGACATCGATCTTCAGCAGTTCAAGGTTGTTCGCGTACACGTCCGGCGTGAAGCCAAAGTCGAGCAGGTAGCGGCGCGTCTCCGCGCCCCTGCGCGATTCGAGGTGCAGGGCCAGGCCCCATTCGCTCTCCAGGGTCTTGCCTTGCGGCGCTTGTGGAAATCCCGTGCGCCGGACGGTCAGGCCGGGCAGGTCCGCTGGGCGCAGGAAGATGTCGTGCGTGCCGTCAGTGATCTCTCGCACGGTAAGCTGGTCGATGGCCGGCGCATCGATCCGCACGGGATCGGCACGGGATGACCGATCGAGCACAAGGGCGCAGGTGAGCAGTGAACCTCCCAATGCGGCCGAGCGGTGCAGGAAGCTGCGGCGGTCCAGGGAAAGGCGCATGGCTCGCGCTCCTTAGTTTCGTGTAGGAACTATATCGATGGCCATGACCGCAAGCAAGGCTGGGCGCGCCGGCGGCTCGCCTAGGCCAGTGCCGCCGCCACCCAGCCGGCCCAAGCCAGCGCGGCGCGGTCTTCCCCTCGGCGGCCGACAATCTGGATGCCGAGCGGAAGCCCGTTCGGGCCGGTGCCGGCCGGGACAGTGACGCAGGGCACATGCAGGCTGGTCCAAATGAAGTTGAAGGCCGGCTCGCCGGTCGAATCGAGCGTGGATGGCGCCTCACCCGGCGCTGACGGGGTAATCAGCACGTCCAGCCCCTCGGTCGCCGCGGCAAAGCCGTCCTGCGCGCGCCGGAATACCTGATAGGCGCGTGCGATATCCTCCGGACTTTGGCGCAGCCCGAATTCGAGCCGTTCGAGAAGCAGGGCACTGATCTGCTCCCGCCGCTCGGCCAATTCCCAGCCGAGAGCGCGCGCGCTCTCGGCATTCATAACGATGGGATGGGCGTCGGTCAGCGCGGCATAGGCGTCCGGCAATTCGCGGTCGCGGACCGTTGCGCCGGCGCGGGCGAGCGCCTCGGCCACGCGGGGCAGCAGGGCTTGCGTCTCGGGCTCGGCCAAGGGCCAGCTTGGGGTACGGCAGAGACCGATGCGCGGTGCCCGCTCGGGTCGGCGGTCGGGATCGCCCAGGTCGCAGCCTGACACAGCGCCCGCCAGCAGCGCGCAATCGGCCACGGTGCGCGCCATTGTCCCGATCGTGTCCAGGTTTTCGGACATGAGCTTCATGCCGCTCCGGTGGATCAGGCCGAAGCTCGGCTTGTAGCCGACAATCCCGCAATACGCGGCCGGGCGGATCACGCTGCCGGCGGTCTGGGTGCCAAAGGCGAGTGGAAAGAAGAAATCCGCGATCCCCGCCGCCGAACCGCTGGAAGATCCGCCGGGCGTGTGGCCCGACTTGGTATGCAGCGCGTGCGGATTGGCCGTCGGCCCCGGCTTGCGGGTGGCGAACTCGGTCGTGACCGTCTTGCCGATCACCACCGCGCCGGCTTGGCGCGCCCAGGCGACGGCGGCGGCGTCGGCGCGGGGGCGCCAGCCGGCCCAGATCGGGGAGCCGTAGGCGGTCGGCATGTCGGCGGTGTCCAGCACATCCTTTACACCGAGTGGCACGCCGTGCAGCGGACCAGGGGAAAGGGAAGCCGCCGCCGCTCGCGCCCGATCCGGATCGAAATACGCAAACGCTCGAATTTGCGGCTCACGCGCCGCGACCCGCTCCAGGACGGCCTCCACCAGCGCCTCGGTGCGGAGCTTCCCGTCACGGATCAGCCGCACCATCTGGGTCGCGGTCAAGCTGCACAGATCATCCGGCAATCCATGGGGCATGGCTGAGGTCTCCCGCGCGCCACCTATGAAAAAGGCAGAGCTTTTCGGCAGCCTAGCTGGTCGGGCAAGCCACGGCCAGTTCGCGGCGTACCGGCGCGGAGGCCCAGTCAGGTCGCTTGGATGAGCATGTAATTCCGCTCCAGGCCATCGGCCGCATCGGTGCCGAAAGCGGTGACGAGGCTCCCGTCCATCAGCGAGTCGGTGGCGTAGCCTGGAAGCGTCACGTAGGCCGATCCGCCGCTTTGGGAAGTCATCCGCAGCGTCAACCCAGTGTAGCCGGGAGCGCCGAGCCCATCGGCGGCGTTGGCCGCCACGTCCTGTGGCCCGATCCCGAAGATCGCGACGAAGTCCCCGCTATGGAGGCTAATGATGGTGTTCCACGAGACCGGATCGTGACTCGCATCGAGGAAGTAAGCGTCCCGCCCCGCCCCGCCCAGCTCGAAGTTGGCCGACCCGCCGCTGTCGTCCAGCACGTTATCGCCCCCGGCCTGGGCCGTGAGGATGTCGTTGCCTGCTTCGGTCTGGATGAAGGCGCCCGGGTGGAGGGCGGTGACGATCAAGCTGTCATTTGGCGCCGCTGCGTCCGTGAACGCGTTTGAAAAGGAGGACGCGGTGTAGTTGATCCCAAAATTGAGATCCCGAACGTCGAAGGTACCCGCATTGACTGGCTCGGGAGCATTGGTGCCCGACGGGGCGGAGCCGCGGGCCAAGGCTTCAAACACGCTGATTATGTCGTTGTTGGGGTCGGTGGCTGGGCTGCCCTCAAGATTGCCGCCGTCGGGGCCAGTGGACCGAGTGGGCTCTCCGGGAGAGTCGGCCTCGGGCGGGATGAAACCGCTATCTGTGATTTCGAATACCGTCCCATCCCCGCCCGCGCCGCCTCGTGGGGTCGTGCCGAACAGATTGCCATTGGCGTCGGCGGTCAGGCCCGCATCGGGCCAAGCGCCGTTAGCGCCGTTGAAGCTGGCCAGAGTAATGGGTGTGCTACTATAGCCGGAATCTGTCTTGGCGACCTCGAACACGGTGCCATTGCCGCTCGCGTCGCCGAGCGTGGCGTACATAAAACCATGGGTCGTGCCGAACAGATTACCGATGGCGTCAGCGATCAGACCGGCGGCGGGAAAGCCGTTAGTGCCGTTGAAGCTCGCCAACGTGGTGGGCGTGCTGGCATAGCCGGCATCTGTCTTGGCGATCTCGAAGGCGGTGCCAGTGCCGCTCGGGCCGCCCCCGTTTGTCGTGCCGAACAGATCGCCGTTGGCATCGGTGATCAGGCTGGCCTGGGGAAAGGCGCCATAGGTGTAGTTGAAGCTGGCCAGAGTGGTAGGGCTACTAGCATAGCCGGCGTCGGTCTTGGCGATCTCGAAGGCGGTGCCAATGTCGCCTGGGCCACCTGCCATCGTGGTACCTAGTAGATTACCATCGGCGTCGATAATCAGGCCAGCAACAGGCGTGGAGCCATCGAAGCGTTTGAAGCTGGCCAGCATCGTGGGCATTCCGGCGTAGCCGGTCGCAGTCTTGGCGAGCTCGAACGCGGTGCCGTAGCCGCTGTAAGCGGGGCCAGTGCCGTTCCCGCCCCCGTCGGCTGTCACGCCGAACAGATCGCCATTGGCATCGGCGGTCAGGCTACCCACGGGACTGTCGCCGTTGATGCCATAGAAGCTGGCCAGCGTGGTGGGCGTGCTGGCGTAGCCGGTGGCGGTCTTGGCGAGCTTGAAGACGGTGCCATTGCCGCCCGCGCCGCCTCCGCCCGTCGTGCCGAACAGATTCCCATTAGCGTCGGTGATCAGGCCGCCTACAGGGTTGGCACCATCAATGCCGTTGAAACTGGCCAGCGTAATGGGCGCGCTGGCGTAGCCGGTGGCGGTCTTGGCAAGCTCGAAGACGGTGCCATTGCCGCTCGCGCCACCGGATATGGTCGTGCCGAACAGATCGCCGTTGGCGTCGGTGATCAAGTCGCCCGGCGCGGAACCGTTGATGCCGTTGAAGCTGGCCAACGTGGTGAGCGTGGCGGTCATCGGAACTCCCAGGGCGAATTTTCTGGCGTCATACAGAAAGCCATTCCGATTTGCACGTGCAATAATCGTGCCCCGGAGCAGCGAGTGGCCTTCGCGCCTTCGGCGGAATCTCCTGTTTTCGGCAGGTCAAGACTGGCGCGCGCGCCGATCGAGGTCCATCCTTGGTCCAATGGATTTCACCGACCCCTCTCCCGTTCGCGTCCGGCGCAGCCCCGATGGCCTCCTGACCTACATGGTCGATATGGCGCCAGAGGAGTTGCCCCAGGTGCGGGGGCGCGATCTGGAACGGGCCTGGTATGCGGCGCGCGAGGCGGCGATCGCCTCGGCCTGGGGGGCGATGCGCGGCTTCCGGTTCCGCCGCGCGGACGGCAGCGTGGTCGATCTCGCCCTAGCCGACCGGGACGCGAGTTGCTGGGCCGCGGCGGTGGACGGAACGGTGGGGTTGTCGAGCAGCTATGGATTGTCGGTCTGCCTTCGTCTGCTGGCGCTGGTCGATCTTCTGGCCCGCGCAAGATGGGCGGCGCCCTTCTGTCAGCTTGCCCCGGACGGGGCGGAGCTGGATTTGGTCCTGCTCCGCGCCGCCGCGACCGCCCCCTTGAACGCCGAGCTTCGCTTCGAGGAGGCGCCGTTCCGCGCGCGCCTCGGCCGGCCCGCCATCGCCCCTTCCAGCCGAGCCGTGACATACCCAGGTGGCCCCGCATGAGAGCGCGTGAACAGGTTCTGCTCGGCGCTGGCCTGCTGCTCGTGACCGCGCTGGGCGGATGCGCGCAGCGCTCGCCCAACCTGTCCGTCACCGATCGCGCGACGATCG
>DATFDN010000533.1:0-2497 GCA_035252035.1 Acetobacteraceae bacterium
TCCCAGAGAAGCACTCTCCAGGTTTGCCCAGTTCAGCGTCGCTCCCTGTAGCTCCGCCGCATTCAGATTCGCCGCTTGGAGGTGTGCGTAGTCCAGATCCGCTCCCTGTAGTTGCGCTCCACCCAGATCCGCTCCCTGTAATTTCGCCACGACCAATCGCACACCTTGTAGGTGCGCATAATGCAAATCTGCGCCCTGTAGCTGTGCCCCCCGTAAATCCGCTCCCTGTAGCTGTACCCCGGCGAGACGCGCCTCCTGTAAGTTGGTGTTTTGTAGTGTCGCGTGCCGCAAGTCGGCATCGATCAGGTCGGCGCCATACAATCGGCTCTCGTCCAGCTTCGCAAAGCGAAGCACCCGGTTGCGAAAGAAGGCGCCCTCGATGGCGGCGATGGCTGCCTTGGTGTTGCCGCTTCCGGCGCGCAGGTCGGCAATCGCCTCTCCCTTCCATACGTGATCGACCAACGTACGGTGATCGACTGTAAGAAAGCGGCATCCCCAGTTGAGCCCAGGACACAGGACGTGATCAACAGGTTGCGACAGGGCGTACCCGACTGCCGCGAGCCCATGGCGTTTATCCTCTGGCCAGTATTGCTCCCGCACCGTGGTCGCCTCTGGGCTGGGAATGTTCAGCCAAAGAAGGTCCAACGCCCCTATGATGGCTGGTGCCCATAGAAGGCTGAGCCATACCTTCGGCCAGATGGTGCGAACTTTGCTATACCTGCCGCTGGCAAGCCGCTGGCGATAATAGAACCAGATCAGCACCACCAGATCGAGCGACAGGGCGGCGCGCTGTGCCCAGTTCACTCCATCGCTTTGGTAGAGGAGGGATAGGAAAGGGCTATTCTGATTGCAACTTATACTAGATGCTTTGATCGGTGATCGCTGCGGGGCGCTGGTGTTTCCCCCACCTCACCCCGACCCTCTCCGCCCCGAGGGGCGGAGAGGGGGTTTTCTTAGCTCTGCACCAGCAACCTCGGCACGTCATCCGGAGCTGGCTCGACCGTCCCGATGATCGCCGCCTCCAAGCCCGCCGCGCGTAGGGCCGCCACGCACGCCCCCGCGCGCGTCGGGGCCACGCCCGCGAGCAGGCCGCCGGAGGTCTGGGGGTCGTTCAGGAGATCGATCAGCGGCCCGCGCTCCGGGAATTCCAGCAGGCGCCGGTTGTCGGGCGCGAGCGTGCTCTCCACGCCGGCCTCGGCCAGCTCCAGAGCCCCCGGCAAGAGCGGCACCTGATCGGGGTAGAGCCGGGCCGAAAGGGTAGTGCCGCGCAGCATCTCCGCCAGGTGCCCGGCGAGGCCGAAGCCGGTGACATCGGTGCAGGCGGAGACGCCATGGGCGCGCAGGACGCGGGCCGCGTCGGCGTTGGTGCGGCACATGGAGGCGACCGCCGCTTGCAGCCAGCGCGCCTTGGTCAGGCCCTGCATCTGGCCCGCCAGGATCACCCCGGTGCCGAGCGGCTTGGTCAGGACCAGCGCATCGCCCGGCCGCAGCCCCGCCTTGCGCCAGGCCCGGCGGGGATCGACCAGGCCCGAGACGGCGAAGCCGAGCGTGGCTTCCGCCCCCTCGCCGGAATGCCCGCCGACCAGCGCGCAATCCTCCGCCTCCAGCACCAGCGCCGCGCCGTGCATCATCGCGGCGAGATCGGCGCCCATGTGCCTGCTGGGCGCATGGGGGACCGTGGCGACGGCGAGCGCCGTCCAGGGCCGCGCGCCCATCGCGAAGATGTCGGACAGGGCGTGCGCCGCGGCGATCTGGCCGAACAGGAAGGGATCGCCCAGGAAGTCGCGGAAATGGTCCACGCTCTGCACGATCGCCCGGCTCGGCGGCGGCTGCACGATGGCGGCATCATCCGCCCCGGCGAGGCCGAGGAGGACATCGGAGCGCGGGGAGACGGGCAATCCGGCGAGCACGCCCGCCAGCGCCTCGGCGCCCACCTTGCCGCCGCACCCGGCGCAGCGCATCGCGGCCGTTTGCCGCTCGTCCGTGGGCGGTTCCATGCGCATGGCGTACATCCGCATCCAGCGCCGGTCGATCCAGTCCTTCCAGCGCCAGATCAGCCGCCCGGACAGGGCGAACCCGTTGCGCCAGGCGACAGCCCGGCCGTTGCCGAGCCCCACGATCACCAGCGCCCGCGCCTGCGGCCGCCATTGCCGCGTGGCGCGGTGGCGCGCGGTCCGGCGCAGATTCTCGGCGAGCGGCACTCCGGCGCGCACCGCCCAGACACCGGCCTTCGGCCGTGGCGCTCCGATCAGGCTGGCGCAGTCGCCGGCGGCGAACACGAAGGGGTGGCTGATGCTGCGCAGATCGCGCCCCACCCGCACGCACCCGGCCTCGTCGCACGCCAGGCCGGACTCGGCCAGGAAGCGTGGCCCGACCACGCTGGTCGCCCAGAGCGCGGCGGCGACATCGAGGCCGCTTCCGTCCGACAGCACGAGCCGTCCCGCCTCCAGCGCCTCGGCCCGCGCCCCGCATGTCAGCTCTACCCCGGCCTTTTCCA